>JAUYPE010000010.1 GCA_030697705.1 bacterium
CCAATCATGTACCCGACGGCATGGGACATCTGAAAGAATCAATACACAGGTCAAGGCGCCGGTTATCCAACACGAAACTGCTGAAAGGATTTCTCAAGGCGAGTACACTATATTAATCTAAGTGTGGAAGGTCAGTAGTAACCTACAAGCAGAATCCCTTTTAATGGCAGATGAAGTCTATTGCTGATATAAAGCGTTTCCAAAAAAGTATAAACCTTCTTGAAATCATCATGTCCACGATAATCATTTCTCACAGCTAAAATTAAATATTCAACACCGTACATCATTGACGCCTGAAATATATCTTTTAAAAACTGGTAGTTATCGACCGCTCGCCCCGCCTCCACTTCTAAAACAATTGTTCCATCTAAACTCAATGCATCAGCATCAAAATGCTGGTCAATTTTATTATCAAGTCCAAATAAAACTGGAACTGGAATTTTCAATCCTCTAGTTTTACCTTTTTCTACTTGCATTGGCACTTCAAGCAATTTCGCTCTTAAGATTGATAAAACCTCATTACTTGAAAGAGTGTGCTCTGGCGAGCAAATTTCATCATTAACAGCTAAAAAGCAGTCAATAATTTTTTGGACTTGTTTAGTTATTCCAATTGATCTTGGAAAAAATTGGAATCTTAGTTCTTTTTTCATATTCTACGATATCCAGAATATTCTATTAAAGTAGACTCAATTTCTTCAATCCACCCAAGAAAAGGTTTTTCCGCCAAAGCGAACTTACCTGCCAAACCTTGCCCTATTTGTCCCGAGAATCTTTCTTCAAGCTCTTCAAGCAGATCTTTCAATTCTCCGATTTTATCAAGCGTCCCGGAATAATCTGGGTTGCTATTATCCACAAAGTCCTGTCTTTCCAGTTCTTTTTTTGTAAGCGTTCTTTCTCTCATATTTTTTTATCAGCACTGATTATTTCCATCCCGCCCATGTACTTTTGCAGTACCTCCGGGATTTTTATGGAGCCGTCTTCTTGCTGGTAGTTTTCAAGAATTGCGATAATCATACGACCGATGGCGAATGCCGTACCGTTTAAGATGTGCGCACACTCAAGTTTTCCGTCCGTGCGGCGTAGTTTAATGTTCAACCGCCGCGCCTGAAAGTCAGTCGTGTTGGAGGATGAATGCGTCTCGCGATACTCCCCTTTTCCATTATTCTGTCCGGGCAACCACGCCTCAATATCCACCGTCCGCGCGGACGGTTTGGCAGTGTCGCCGGTACAGAGCGCCACCACGCGGTAAGGAATACCGAGCGCTTGCATAAGCTCCTCTTCAATGGCAATCATCCGCTCATGCTCCGCGCGTGCCGTATTAGAACTCGCAAAAATCACCATCTCCACCTTATCAAATTGATGGACGCGGAGAATCCCTTGGGTATCCTTGCCGTACGAACCCGCCTCGCGCCGAAAGCAGGTAGAAAATCCGGCATACCGCATGGGCATATTCTTTTCATCCAAAATTTCATCTGCATGCATCGGCACAAGCGACTGTTCGGCAGTACCTACAAAATACATCTTGTCTTCCGGAAGAAAGTACCGCTCGGCTTTGTCTTTTTCCGTATCAACATAACCGAGTTTTTGCATCATCTCCTCTTTGATAATCACGGGTGGGACGATCGGCATAAAACCATGCGCCATGAGCCGTTCAAACGCGAAGTGCACGAGTGCGAACTCAAGCCGTGCAAGATCGCCTTTGATATACCCGAATCGCGAGCCCGAGACCTTTGCCGCCCGTTCGGTATCAATCAATCCCAAATCCTTCGCGATGGCAAAATAATCCCGCGGGGCAAAACCAAACTCCAGTTTTTCCCCCACCTCGCGCATCACAACATTCTCCCGCTCGTCTTTGCCTTCCGGTACATCCTCAAGCGGCAGGTTGGGAATCTTATACATCAATTCCTGAAATTCGTCCTCAATCGTGCGGAGTTCAAACGCCGTGTACTCTAATTTCTGCTTTTCCATCTTCACCTTTTCAATCATTTCAACTCGTTCATTGCCTGATGCCTTCGCAATCGCATCCGAATGCTCTTTGTGCCGATGGCGCAGATCATCAACCTCTTTTATTTTTAAACGCCGCTTCTCATCAACTTCCAGTAAATACGCTACATCAAAATCAACAAGCTTTTTCTTGAGCCCTTTTTTGAACTTCTCCGGATTTTCACGAATGAATTTTATGTCTAGCATGGTGTAAGTACTTAGTAATTAGCCAACAGCCAACAGCCAACAGTAAAATCAAGAAATTCCTTGAGAGAGCGTGCTGATCATTTTATGGAGCATTTTTCTTATTTCTTCAAGAAGCGCGCCTACCTTACTGAATTCATCATCTTTCATAAAATCAAGATCGCGGCTGATGATGAGTTGGGTTTCTAATTCGGCGGCAGAACTGAATGCAATCAAGAGAAACTGCCTGTATTCTCTCCTATGCTTTCTTGAAAAACCTTCTGCGATGTTGGACGGAATCGCAACCGTCGCTCTTCGTATCTGTGAAGTTAAGCCAAACATTTCCGCTTTCGGGAATATTTCGGTTGCATGATAAATCATCTTGGTCAATACGATTGATTTCTGCCATACAATTAACTCCTTATAGGACTGTATCGTCATGTCACTGTTGGCTAAGTACTGTTGGCTAATGACTTTCCTTTGGTCTCATGGTAGGGAACAAAACTACCTCGCGGATGTTTTTCATGCCGGTAAACAACATAACGACGCGGTCAAGACCGATACCAAGACCCGCCGCCGGAGGCATGCCGTACTCCATCGCCTCTATATACTCCTCATCCATGCGCATCGCCTCATCCTCGCCTCCCTCGCGCTCCCGCTCCTGCGCGGCAAACCTCTCGCGCTGATCCAGCGGATCGTTCAGCTCCGCGAACGCATTTGCTAGCTCCCATCCGCCGGCAATGAGCTGAAATCGCCGTACTTCATGGGAATTTTCCGCGCGACGTTTGGCAAGCGGCGAGATATCAAGCGGATGGTTTATGAGAAAGGTCGGCTGTATCACATAGGGTCGGCAGATTTTTTTGTAGATCTCATCGGCTATTTTTCCCTTCGTCTCGTGCGTGCCCACCTCTATGCCGAGCTGACGCGCGCGCGTGGCAAGCGAATCCCGCGTCTCGCGCGCATAATCTGTCACTTGCGCGTAGCGACTTAAGAGATCTATAAACGAAATACGCACAAAAGGTTTTTTAAACATGATCTTCCGCTCGCCATCAACAATAAGTTCTTTTTTATCTATGGTCTCGGCAAGTGTAATAAAGAGGTCCTCCGTAAACGCCATCATGCGCTCTTCGTCCCAGTAGGCGGCGTAGGATTCAGGTTCGGTAAACTCGGGGTTATGCGTCGCATCAATACCTTCATTGCGGAAGCTCTTTCCCATCTCAAACACCCGCTCATAGCCGGAAACTAACAGCCGCTTCAAATAAAGCTCGGGCGCAATGCGAAGATAAAAGTCGCAATCCAGTGCGTTGTGATGCGTGACGAACGGCTTGGCAAGCGTTCCCCCGGGAATTGCATGCAGGATCGGCGTCTCCACCTCCAAAAATCCGCGTTCTTCATGGAAGCGACGAATGTGTGAGACAATACCTGCACGCACAATAAATCGCTCGCGCACCTCGTCGTTCATAACGATATCCAGATATCGCTTACGAAAGCGCTCTTCGGTATCCTGCAAGCCATGCCACTTCTCGGGCAAGGGCAGGAGCGATTTGGCAAGCATGCGCCACGCGCCGACGAGTATCGTCTTCTCCTGCTTTTTCGTCTCAAACGGCGTACCGCTCGCCTCTACAAAGTCGCCAATATCCACCGTCTCCAAAAAAAGTTCAAATGCCGCCTTCTTCCCCGCATCTTTTTTAAAATAACACTGCATCCGCCCGCTTCCGTCGCGAATATCAAAAAACACCGAGCCACCGTGCTCGCGCTTTGCCAGAACGCGACCAGCAATCGTGAGCGGCTCCGTTTTTGCCAAAAGCTCCGCGAATTTTTCCAGCACCGTGCCGATTTCATGCGTCCGTTTTGTTTGTGCCGGATACGGATCTATCCCCCGCTCCCGCAGGATCGCTAGCTTCTTCACCCGCTCATTTCTGATTTCTTCAAGTGCCATGCTTCTATGATATGCGGAAACGCGGTATGGGGGAATATTGACAACATTAATAAATTAATGTACCATAGTTTTGTTCAAGAGAAAGCTCGTTCACAGTTCAATCATAGGATTACCTTAAAGGAGAAGAGGGCATGGCGGGAATAATGCACAGACGGGGAGCATTGTGGTCGGATACACGCAAGCGGGAGCTCGCAATCCTTCTCTACGGAGCGATTGCTATCTTTTCCCCAAGTACCGCGTCATGGGCAACAAGCATGAAGTTTTTTTTCGTCGCATGCGACATTATGTGCAGGAGCAATGCGGATATCGCCATTTATGCGGCAGATACCGACGGGAGGAATGTGGTTAAGCTCACTACGGTACCCGGGGACGGCAATGGCGGCATCGGCGTTTCATTGGACAGAAGCAAAATAGCATTCATGTCAACGCGACTCGGTCCGGAACTGCTCTACACGATGAACAGCGATGGAAGCGGGCAAACACAAGTGCCCGGTACCCAACCGAGCGATAGTACGCCGTCATGGTCGCCGGACGGTCTTCAGCTCGCTTTTAACGCCAACGCTCAAATTTATGCGATGAATCTTGACGGCACCAATCGAAGAAGCATCACCAACAACGGAAGGGATAATCAGGGAGCCGCGTGGTCGCCCGACGGCAGTCAAATCGCCTACTGCTCGCGGCAATCAACCGGAGACGCATGTGCGCTTTGGTTCATGAATGCTGACGGTTCAAACCAGCGCCAAATAACGAGTGCAGAAGCGAGCGGGGCATGGTCGCCGGATGGGAAAAAACTTGCCTTCTCCACACACCGTGACATTTTCACGGTAGATGCTGATGGATCTGACCTCATGCAGATAACCCATGGCGGACCGAGCCCCTCTGCCCCGCCGCAATGGACACCGGATGGAGAGGGAATACTGTTTCAGTCATTCCATGATGGTTTCAACATCTGGAAGATAAATGCCGACGGAACGAACCAAATGCAACTCACCCACTTCATAGGTGGTGTTATCCCCGTTGAACCAGTTCCCGAACCAGAGCCGCCCACGCCGACTCCCGAACCGCCAATTCCGACTCCCGAGCCGTCCACCGGTGTGCTTTTCGGATCAGTTGTTGCCGGACTGCTCGTTTACCGCTGGTATATAAAAAAGCGGCGCTAAACGCGGAGAGCTGACAACACCGCCACAAGGAAAAAACCGAAAAGGAGAGCGCATCCGCAAGACGCCTCTCCTTTTTTTATTTTTTTAAAAAAATAAAAAAAACGGATGCGCACAATGCACGCATCCGCATATTACCATCGCGCCGACTTCTTCATCCTTTCTTTTTTTTCACAGAATGAGAAAATCCCTCCAATCGCAACATCATAATAAAAACCCCCACGGCAGACGCTAAATGCAGAATACACATGAGTACTATCTTTTGCCAGGAGAAGACAATAGGTCTAGGATCAGAGTGTCCCATCCATAGCACCCCTAATGCTACGAGTGCGACTCCGATCCAATAAGCCACAACCAGTTGTCGAGTTTCTCTATCGCGAAATAGATTCCTCATCTCACGCCTCCTTAAGTGGTGAACAAAAAATACCCATATCCTCGTACCAACTTCTTCATCCTTTCTTTTTTTTTGCGGAATCGGGAAATCTCTCCAATCGCAAAATGATAACAAAAAGCCCTACTGCAAACGCTACATACACAATGCTCATAAGTACTATCTTTTGCCAGGAGATAGCAACAGGTGCAGGAACAGAGCGTATTAACGCGATTCCTAATATTGTCCCTAGTATGGCTCCGATCCAATAAGCCACAGCATCTTGCCGAGATTCTCTATCACGAAACAGGTTTTTCATTCCAGACCTCCTCACCTCAAGTGATGAACAAAAAATATCCAAACAGAGAAAGCCAACCAGCCGTTGTCAAACCGCTCAATGCCATCAGGATGCGGTGAGTACTGGCGCCATAGGCGAGTAATTGATGGAACTCGTCACCGCCAAAAACCCTAATATCTTGAGGATCGGCGAGATCTTCCAACGCCTCCAGCCGGCTGTTCCAGTACGATGTCCACTGCCGCATACGCGCATTGAGCAATGCCCACATCAATCCAAGCACTGCACCTCCCAGATGGAAACCTATAAGGATCGGTCTCCCCGCGATGAATTGTGTTGCCACAAACACAAACCCGACGGAGTGCAAGGTTAGAAAAATACTGGCAATACTCCACCGCACGGCAATATCCGTATTCCGTATCTCTCCAACATTATCGTAGAGCACCCGTTGATCTTCAGTCATCGCTCTCCTCCCCATTTCCCACAGAAAGATACATTAAACTTCTTGTGTGTCAAGGAACTCCTGCGGTCCACACACTATCACACATTGATAGTAGATGTCAAATAAAAAGCCGCTCCGGGACGCTCCTTTTGTTTTTAGCTAATCCCCACAATGGTATAGGTTGTCGTACCGCCGGGGGTCTTGACTTCAGTTTCATCTTTTACTTTTTTACCGAGGAATGCCTTGCCCATGGGCGACTCGTTTGAGATGCGCCCCTGCAGAGGACTCGCCTCTTCCGAACCGACGATGCGGTAGGACTCCTCGCCGTGTTTTGATTTTACTTTTACCGTTGAGCCAATAGCGACGCGGTCGGTACTTACCGTATCCTGAATGATGATCGCATTGCGGATGCGCTCCTCAACCTCAATGATCTGCGACTCCACCAGCGCCTGCTCCTCCTTCGCCTCTTGGTACTCGGCATTTTCCGAGAGATCACCCAAACTCCGGGCGTGCTCCAGGCGCGAGGCAATATCCTTGATGCGATCGGTTTTGAGTTCGTGCAGTTCTTCTTTTAACTTTTCCAATCCTTCCGCAGAAAAATATTCGGGCATAAAAAGTGAAAGCTATTATAGCGTCAATTAAGCGCTGTATGATGGTATCCTCGCCACTCGCTACTGTCAAGATGCTTTATCCCCACAGGGGGGATCTAGAGATCCCCACAAGAGTAGAAATCCCCAGGGGAATTATAAATCCCGTAAGAGCTCCCGTCTACAAGAGATATCAGCGTTTCTGCACGGATAAGGAAGCCGTTTAAGAAGCGTGTTCCGAAGATGCGCCCCCATCCGGATGCAAGATCCTGTGCTCCATATACCAACTCATAATCTCGCGCGTAATGGGCGCGGCAACCGTGGATCCCTCCCCCGCGTGCTCCACCATGACGACGATAACCATCTCCGGATTTTCAAAAGGCGCATACGCTGTAATCCACGCGTGCGGCAAGCCGCCGCCCGCCTGCGCCGTGCCTGTTTTTGCCGCCGAGGTGAGCGGCAGATCGTTCAGAATCCGCGCCGTGCCGGCGGTGACGGTCTGGCGCATGCCCTTTTTCACCTCCGCCAAACTTGCGGCACCAACCATCCCCTCGCGAATGATCTGCGCCTGAATCGTTTGTACTACCATACCGTCCTGACCGAGCACCTCGGCAAGGAGATGCGGACGCATTAGTTTGCCGCCGTTTGCAAGCGCGGCGGTAACCGCTGCCATCTGGAGGGGCGTGGTGCGCACGCCGCCCTGCCCGATGGAGGTATTGTATGTGTCGCCAATGCGCCAGATGGGATTCTGCGGATCGGTCGTCGGTTTGGTGCTCGGATCGGGAATAAATCCGGGCCGTTCGCCGGGAAGGTCAATGCCGAGACGCGCACCAAGACCGAAGAGATTAGCGTATTTTTTTATGCGCTCAATGCCCAAACCCAGCTGATCCTTGTAGCCGCCGCCGATCATGTAAAAATAAACATTCGCCGACCACGCAATCGCATCGTAAAAATTCACCCATCCATGCTTCTTCCAGTCCTTGAAAACGGAGACCTGCCCGGGCTGATAGGGATTTTTCACTTCAATAAAACCCTCGTCGTAAATTTTTTTATTCGGATCGATCAAATGCTCCTCCAGCGCGGCCGCGGCGAGCATCGGCTTAATCGTTGAGCCGGAGGGAAACTCACCGGCAATGGCGCGATTAAAAAACGGCTTGAGCGGATTGTTCAAAATCGCCTCGTATTCCTTGTGCGAGAGTGAGCCGGAGAGCTGTGAGGTATCAAATCCGGGAAAACTCACCAACGCGCGAAGAGCGCCATCGCGCGGATCCATAATGACCACACTGGCACCATGCGAACTGTTAATGTAATTCTTCAGAATATTGTACGCGGCGCGCTGAAGCTCTCCGTCAAGCGTGAGTTGAAGTGAGGTGCCCTGCCGCGGCTCTTGAGTAAATCGAAATTGCGTCTCCTTGCCGTGTGAATTGATCTCCACAATCTTTTTTCCACCTTTACCGCGGAGCTCGTCGTCGTAGAACGCCTCAATACCGTCTTTACCCACCCCCTCGACAATCGCACGTTCCGGATGCATCGCCGCATCTTCTTCTGATGCTTTACCGACATAGCCGACCGCATGCGACAACGACACACCGTCCGGATAGAACCGGCGATAACTCTCCACGATTTGCACGCCGGGAAGCGCATCAAGCCGCGGTACCAGATTGACAAGCGTATCCGTAGAAATATCACCGGCCACAACAATTTCAGCGGGAATATGGCGCACATCATAGTTGGACAGGAATCCTTGTCCCAAAATGAGCGTTGAATCCGTACCGAGCAGTACGGCGAGGTCGGCTATGAGTTTTTTAAGATCGCCCTTTTTTTCGAGAAAAATGTTGCGATGGAACACCACGTCAAACGATGAGATATTTTCCACAAGCGGGCGGTGAAATCGATCATAAATGATACCGCGCGGCGCAAAAACCGGCCGAACAACAAAACGATTCTTTTGGGACTGGGCATACAACTCCTCTCCCGACGCTATTTGCAATGTCGCCGCGCGCCATAATAAATAGCCGCACGTGCCCCCCATCACCGTCAGCAGAAGGAACGAAGCCGCCCGCCCGATCGGCCGTTCTATTTTCCCCTCGGAAAAATCACGGTAAGAAATGCCGCTCATCGAGTCGGCTAGAATTTCATCCGGATCAAGCAGGTACTTCTTTTTTGAAAAAAAACTGAAAAGTGCCATACGATTAAAAGATCCCCGGCGCACATGAGACCTGTCCCCTTATAATTTTCGTTACGAGATGTTCAGATTTCGAGCGAGACAAAACAAAAATCTTGAAGCATATACAGCGTATATGTTGAAAGATTTTTGTAAAGTCGTAGCCGAAATGTGAACATTGTAGTAGAAAGGTTATAAGGGGACAGGTCTAATATGCGCGGATGGCAACAACGAAGAGCGCCGACCATGGCGTTCCCACCGCTAAGACAATAAGCACCAGAGCAAACACGGGAAGCTGGCGGGGAATAAAGAGAAGTTCGGGCAACATGCGGAGCAACGCTTCCGCGACAAGCGCCAGAACGACAAACATAATCACCATTGTACCAGCGGGAAAAAATGAAACGCTGTCGGTCAAAAAACCGATCGCCAGCGCCGCCCAGACACGCGGCACCACGCTCATGCGCATGAGCACTAACCACGCCACGGCAAGCGGCACCAGAAAAAGCGCACCACCCACACTGCCCGCACCTATCGGTATGCTTCCTACCATGAATAATGCGCCAAAATAGCCGACGATGAGCCAGAAAAAAAACATAAGAAATTATTAGACCTGTTGCCTTATAACCTTTCTACTGCAATTTCCTGAATTGCGGCAGAAGAGGATGTTTTCAGGAGGAGGGAACTTCAGTACACCCTTCTCTTCCTTACGGCGTGCGGACTGGTAATCCGGATGGTGATGGGGCGGCGGATTTTGGAATAATGAGTACCGCGCCAAGCCCTGCGGGATCGGCAAGCGCGAGTGCATGAATTTCCTGAAACGTACCCCCGCTTACAGTCTTCACGCTCGCCACTTCTGCAGCAAGAACGCCTTGTGCTATACCGACAACGAGCACGCGTACCAGATCGCCACGGCGCACCATACGGCCATCCGGTATCAAGTCAAGAGAGAATGTTCCCGCCCCCACACCCCGCAGAAGCGTATGCACACCGAGCGGCAGTATTTCCCCGTCATATACTTGTCCGGGATTCGCGGCAAGGGCAACTTTGGAAAAACCGGCCCCCGCCTCCTGAATCATCCCGACCAGCACGCGCTCGGATGTAACCACAATATCCCCTTCGCCAATACCTTCGTCAACTCCCCGATCAAGAATAAGAAATCCGTTACCGAACGCTTCACTCGCATGGAGAATATTCGCTGTTTTAATCGCTCCATTCGTCTCCCCCTTGAGTCCCAGGGCGCGACGCAATATCTCATTCTCGCTCATGAGCGCCTCACGCGCGAACCGGCTCGTTTCGCTCTCCGTTGAAACAGTGCGTGATGCCTCTTCCGCCAAACCGCCATGAAGCATTAATGCAAGCCCGTGCGCGCCCCGCAAGACCGGCGCCAGCACGCCGACCGTCCCTCCGATAAGACGGCGAGACCCGCCGGTTCGGGAGAAAAAAAGAAGCATGGCAACTATTACAAGCGCGGGCAGTATCTTTAATGCCGTTTTTTTTCTTCCAGAGAGCGCCATAATGATTGATGAGAGGCGGATAAGCTTTGACATTGTCCCCCTTGTGGGAATATCCCTTGTGGATGACCCTGAAATCCCTTGTGGATTTATAATCCCCCCTGTGGGGATAAGAAAAAAGAACCTACAGCATCCGGCTACACCGGTACGCGCTCATAGCCCGTACTCACCAGTACCTGGCGGAGCGAATCCACATCCTCCAAAATAATGCCGGTCCCCCGTACGACCGCCGAAAGGGGATCTTCCGAAACACGAGCCGGAATTTTCGTCTCTTCCTGGATAAGCCGATCAAGCCCCCGCAAAAGCGATCCGCCGCCGACGAGAATAATCCCCCGGTGCATAATATCGGCAACAAGCTCCGGCGGCGTCTCCTCAATGGTGGACTTCACGGCATTGACTAGCACATTAATGGAGTGGCGCATGGCGCGACGGATATCCGCGTCGTCTACAATAATTTCTTTGGGCAAACCCATCACCAAGTCCCGTCCCCGCATCGGTGCCTCCAACGCGGCCGACAGTTCATGCGCCGATCCTATGGCAATTTTAATATCCTCGGCCGTGCGCTCACCGATGAGCAGTTTGAACTCATCACGGGCGAAACGAATGATGTCCTCATTGAGTTTATCCCCCGCCACACGCAGGTCGCGGGAGACAACAATTCCCCCAAGGGAGATCACGGCGATATCCGTCGTCCCGCCACCGATATCCACAATCATTGACCCCACCGCCTCCTGCACTGGCAGACGCACGCCGATGGCCGCGGCCATCGGTTCTTCCACTAAATACACCTCGCGCGCGCCGGCATTTTTTGCCGCATCTTCCACCGCGCGTTTTTCCACCTCCGTCACGCCGGAGGGAATCCCGATGACCACGCGCGGTCGCGCAAACATAGAGAAAGAATTCTCATGCACCTTGCGGATAAAATATTTGAGCATCTCTTCCGTAACTTCAAAATCAGAAACTACGCCCGCCACGAGCGGCCGCGTAGCGACAATTTGGGCTGGTGTGCGACCGACCATGCGCTTCGCCTCCGTGCCAATTGCGACGATCTGGCTCGTCTTTTGATTAATGGCAACGACCGACGGTTCGTTAATGATGATCCCGCGACCACGCACATACACCAGCGTATTGGCGGTGCCAAGATCGATCCCGATGTCCTTTGAGAAATGTCCGAAAAATCTATTCAGCACGGGGGTAAAAAATAAAAAGATAAAAAAACCTCACGCACGGAGCGCGAGACAGAAAAACCGATCCTGCTCAATCCTCCTGCGTTGTTAGAGACCGTTCAAAAATCTCATATTCTCTTGCGATTTCATAATTTTGACTCCGACTGCGTCAGCCCTGCTCAACGTATATTCATCATATACGTCTTCGTCGTCCTTTCTTGTCTCGTCTACAATTATGAAATCTCGTGACGAAAGAAGGTTTTTGAACGGTCTCTTACCCTCGGCGTCTTGTGGTAGGAACAATTTTCTTCATAAGCACGTCCCACGACATCATGGTAACTTTTGCAACCGACCGCCGTTTCACCTCAAACGCATGAGCGGCACAGGTCTTCTCGCTTACAACAACACGCCACGGGATACCAAGCAGATCCGCATCCGCAAATTTTTCTCCCGCACTCGTCTCGCCGCGCTCATCGTACAGCACCGCAACCCCCTTGGCAAGCAATTTTTCATAGAGCCGGTCCGCCTCGCGCACCACTTTCTGTCGCACTGATTTCTCCTTGCCGAAAAGCGCCACCAGATGCACCCGGAATGGTGCAACCGCCTCCGGCCAGATAAGTCCACGCTCATCATGATTGACCTCCGCAACCGTCCCCACGAGCCGCCCGGGACCAATACCGTAACATCCCATGAATACTGGTCGCCGCTCACCCGTTTCATCCGCATAACTTACGCCGAATGCCTCGGAGAATTTCGTCCCCAGTTTAAAGATATTTCCCACCTCAATCGTTTTGGCGCCGCGAATCACGCCGCCGCACTTGGGACATGTTTCCCCTTCGGTAATCGTACTGATCTCTTTGTTTTGCGCATAGCGGCATTTCTCACAGGAGAGCGTAAAATCCTCCCCCGCCTCGCTCACCGCTTGATATTCGTGGCTGAAATTTTTGGTAAACGTCCCGCCCGACGCCTCCGTAACCAGCACATCCACACCGCACCGGGTAAAAATCCTTCGGTATGCTTTGTCCGCTTTAGCGTAAAACTTTTCCAAATCCGCCTCGTCGCGGTGGAAGCTGTAGAGATCTTTCATGAGAAATTCTCGTCCGCGAATGACGCCCGACTTCGCGCGCGGCTCATCGCGAAATTTCGTCTGGATTTGGTAAATAAAGCGCGGGAGGTCTTTGTACGAATGGATGAATCGCGTGGCTATCTCCGACACCGCCTCCTCATGCGTTACCGCCAGACCAACATCGCGTCCCGAGTGGTCTTTGAACTGATACATAATATCGGCCAATACCTCCCACCGCGCCGTCTTCTCCCACCGTTCTTTTGGCTGAAGTGCGGACAAAAAAACTTCAACCCCGCCGATCGCATTCATCTCCTCGCGGATAATCGCGTTGACATTATTGAGCACGCGTAGTCCAAGCGGCAACCAGTCATACACTCCCGCCATCGTCTTATGCACAAAACCGCCCCGCTCTAGAAGCTTTGCATTTACCGCCACCTCATCCTTCGGTGCCTCCCGCATGGTCCCGCCGAACAGTTCCGATTGCCGCATAATAGTTCAATAGTAGCGAATACCAGCCAAAAGTCAAAAAGCGGCGGTTGCTTTTTCAAGCAATCGTCGCTCTCATCAGACATTCAGCATCTCAACTCCGTTTTAGCAAATATCCGTACGCGGACAGCGCGGCTTTGACGGCGTCGCCCGAGGAGATGTTGTTTTGTTTGTACGGGTCGTCGGTGATGTCCCCCGCCGCATATATCCCCGGATGCGAGGTCGTTGCGTGTTTTGAATCAATGATAACCTGCCCGAACTTATCAAGCTCAACCAATCCCTTTACCATTTCGGAATTGGGAATTGAGCCGATTTCCACAAATACGCCCTGCACCTCAAGCGTTTTTTCTTCGTTTGTTTTGCGGTCAAGATATTTAAGTCCCGTCACAAAACTCTCCCCCATGACTTCTTTTGATTGTGCGTTGAAAACAATCTCTATCTTCGGATTTTTCTTTACGTCTTCCTGCGTAACCGGATCGGCTTTTAACACCTCACCGAATTCCAAAACAAAAATCTTCGTCGCGTAGGGAATCAGATCAACCGCCGCCTCAAGTCCCGCGTTTCCTCCGCCCACGACCGCCACTACCTTGCCGGAAAACAACGGTGCATCACAGGTAGAGCAATACGCCACACCCTTGCCATTAAACTTATCCTCTCCAGGAATTCCCAGTTTTCTCCGCCGCGCGCCTGCACCGAGGATGACGGTCTTTCCTTGATACTTCCCCTTATCCGTCTCCACCTCAAAATCGCAGACCTTCTCCGCCGTGCAGTTGACCGCCCGCACTGTCAAAGCCCGTTCCGGCGTCTTTATTTCTACAATATCGGGAAAAGACCGCACATGCGCCTCAAATTTCTTCGCCAAGTCATATCCGGAGATATGCTCCTCGCCTATCCAATTTTGAATATCGTCTGAAACGATTGATTGTCCCCCAAACTCCTCAACGATAAGAAGTGTCTTCAGCCGCTTCCGCGCCGTATACACCGCCGCCGCCGTCCCCGTCGGCCCCCCACCTATAATGATTGTGTCGTACATAGATAGTTTGATTAATTAGGGGCTTGAGACAGACATTGCGACTCTAATTATAGATGCTAGCAAAATTAAAAATATAACCACAAACACTATATTCACGATCATTTTTGTTTTCTTATTTTCAGGTCTTTCAATTTTTCCTCGTTGTCTTATTAAATCAATAATCCACAGCGTTAGAAAATACATTGCACTTGTATTTAAAATAATACCGATACCTTCAATAGAAAGTACCCTAAAAACCGAAAGGGAGTGAGGTTTAATTCCTTGTTCATAGGTATTAAAGATCCAACTTACTGACCTTCCACACTTAACTTAACGACCCCTTCGTGGGATACTGAAGGCATATGAAAACATCTCATATCTCTTCAGAATCCCGTGAAGCAAAGGAACAACGGCGATTCAAGGCGGCAGAACTGTTCAAAAAAGGCAT
>JAUYPE010000012.1 GCA_030697705.1 bacterium
CCAATCATGTACCCGACGGCATGGGACATCTGAAAGAATCAATACACAGGTCAAGGCGCCGGTTATCCAACACGAAACTGCTGAAAGGATTTCTCAAGGCGAGTACACTATATTAATCTAAGTGTGGAAGGTCAGTAGGTATTAGTCTCATCCTTTGGGGCACTTTTGCCATTATCATGTCGGCAAAATTTATTTCTCTATTGGGACAGCCTGGCACAGATATTCTTGTTCTTGTATCAAGTAGTGTTGTCCCCTTTGTGATAATTTTTATATTTCAAAAACACTTGCGTAAGCTAACCTCTCCATTTGCGGAAGGGAGCAGGTATGCATGTATTGTAGTTCTAGCTTTATTTGGATTGTATTTGTCCGGTGTACTATTCACCTCTTTACTACTCGTCCTCGCCGGATGATCCTTATCAAGATATGCCCTCAACGAAGTCAATAAAACAGCGCATTAAGTCGGTTAAAAGTACCGCACAGATTACGAAGGCGATGGAGGTGGTGTCCGCGACGAAGATGCGGAAGTCTCAGCAATTCGCTCTCGCGGCACGGCCCTACGCCGTCGCGTCCCTTGAGATGTTGCAAAATATTTTGACACGGACTGAAAAATTACCGCCCCTTTTGACCACGCGTGAAGTCAAGCATGCGCTTTTGCTTGTGGTAACTTCAGATAAGGGACTCGCAGGAGCACTTAATGCGAATGTCATTAAAAAAGCCGAGCAGTGGATAGAAGCGCGACGATTAGAAGGTGTCTCTTTTTCGCTTATTACCGTAGGTAAGAAAGCGCGCGATTATTTTTTGCGGCGCGATATTCCAATTAGAGAAAGTTTTACCGGTTTTGGGGACTTTACGACTTTTTCTCAAACCCTGCCCATCGCACAGATACTGCTTAAAGGATTTCAGGATGGTCAATGGGACAGCATTGACGCGGTGTCCATGAATTTTCGCACGACGCTGGTGCAGGAGGCGGTAGTCAAAAAAATACTTCCTGCAACGCCCGAGGGATTGGAGGACGCCGTGCGGGGAATTTTGCCGGAAGCGGGGCGGTTCGCCGCATCAAAATTACCGAGAGCTGACAAGAGCCCCTACCGCTATGAATATGTATTGGAACCATCCCCGGAAATTCTTCTTGCCGCAATCGTGCCCGATCTCATACGTATGCACCTCCATCATATTATTCTGGAGGCGAATGCATCGGAGCACTCGGCGCGCATGGTTGCTATGAAGAGCGCTTCGGACAACGCGCGGGATTTGATAACTTCCCTCACTCGTGGTTATAATAAAGTCCGCCAGGCGGGGATTACGCGGGAGCTTACCGAGATTACCGCCGGCAAGGAGGCGTTAGAAGAATAGAAAATACCCCGCACATTTCATTTGTCATCCAGAGTCCCCATCCGCCGACAAGGCGGGTGGGGACGAAGGATCCCGTATGATTTCAGTATTGCTGAATGTTAACGGGATTCCTCTCCGCTCAAAGCGGATCGGAATGACAGAGAGGGGGGAGAGGGATAAGCGCTATAAGTCCTAAAAATAAAACTCCTATGCAAGGAAAAGTCATACAGATTATCGGGCCGGTTGTGGATATTGAATTCTCGGAAGAGCATATTCCGGCTATTTTTCATGCGCTCAAAACCGAAAACAATGAAAAGCGAGAAATCGTACTGGAAGTTGCGCGACATCTCGGCTCTGGGCGCGTCCGTGCCATCGCGCTCTCCTCCACAGATGGACTTGTCCGCGGTGCAGTGGTAAAAAATACCGGTACGGGTATCTCCGTCCCGGTCGGCAAAGAAGTGTTGGGGCGACTTTTTAATGTTTTAGGGAATCCGATAGACCGACCGGAGGAAAATAATTTTCCCAAAAAATGGCTCATTCACCGCCACGCGCCGCCGCTAACCGAACAGTCCACCAAAACGGAGGTTTTTCGTACGGGCATTAAGGTTATTGACTTACTGGCACCGTTTATTCGTGGGGGGAAGGTCGGACTTTTCGGCGGGGCGGGCGTGGGGAAGACCGTCCTCTTAAAAGAACTTATTCGCAATGTCGCGGAGGAGTCGGGAGGCGCTTCGGTTTTTGCGGGTGTGGGAGAGCGAACGCGCGAGGGGAACGATCTCTACGAAGAGATGAAAGAATCGGGCGTTATTGATAAGACGGCGATGGTGTTCGGTCAAATGAACGAAGTTCCGGGCGCGCGACTTCGGACGCCGCTTGCCGCGCTTACCATGGCGGAATATTTCCGTGACGAAGAGGGGAAGGATGTCCTGCTTTTTATTGATAATATTTTTCGCTATTCGCAAGCCGGTTCGGAAGTGTCCGCCCTTTTGGGACGCATGCCGTCAGCCGTGGGCTACCAGCCAACGCTTGCGACCGAGATGGGTGAATTGCAAGAACGGATCACTTCAACGACGAAAGGGTCTATTACCTCCGTCCAGGCGATCTATGTGCCGGCCGACGACATTACCGATCCGGCGCCGGCGACGACCTTTAGCCACCTTGATTCCACCATTGTGCTCTCCCGCGCGCTGACCGAACTCGGCATCTATCCGGCAGTGGATCCGCTGGCGAGTACGAGCTCTGCGCTTGATGTGAATGTTGTTGGCGAGGAGCACTATCGCGTCGCGCGCGATGTCCAGCGTACGCTTCAGCGCTATGCGGAACTGCAGGATATCATTAACATTCTCGGCATGGAGGAGTTGTCCGAGGACGACAAACGCACCGTCTCACGGGCACGCAAGATTCAACGCTTCCTCTCTCAACCGTTTTTCGTCGGCGAGGTGTTCACTGGTATTACGGGTAAATTCGTCAAATTGGAGGAAACCATCCGCGGATTTCGCGAGATTCTTGAGGGTAAACACGATGCCAAATCCGAGGATGCGTTCTACATGAAGGGCGGCATTGAAGAAACTGGACAATAATTATAAGGATATACATGAAGATCGCCCTCTACTCATTGGCAAAAATAATTTTTGAAGGCGAGGCCGTTCAGCTCTCGTGCTTTACTCCGTCCGGTCAGCTTACCGTGTTAGATGGACACGTTCCCCTTATTACCACCGTCTCTGGTCCGTTTGTGGAAATACGGGAACGCGATAGCGACGTCCACAGCCGTTTTCCCCTTTCAACAGGCATCATGGAGGTCAGACCGCACAGCGAGATCGTCGTTCTCGTTTCTTAAGAACTGAAGGGGCGCGAATATTCCTCTCCCGATCGTGTTTCGGGATCATATAAATTTCCTTCTTGTCAGTTTTAGTGCCATACTCTCATGCCATTATCAGACGCTTTTTTATTTAAATTCACTACGGACCTCACGCATTATACTGCCGAAGCGTTTGCCGTGCGGTGCTTTGACAATCGTTTTTGGAAAGCGTTTCATGCGTTTATTAAAAACAAAAAACTCGGTCATATAGACACTGAATCCGTTGCCGGTGGTGCAAAAATTTTCGCCTCTCCGGAAATGGAGAGTGACCGTGACTTTATGTTCCGTGAACTGGAAAAATCCATACAGCTTCATCATACGAGGTGCGTTATGCTTTTCACCCATCACGACTGCGGCGCGTACGGCGGGCTTGCGCGATTTGGCGGCGACAGCGCGGCAGAGCTTGCGTTTCACCGCGAAGAACATGCGAATGCCCGCGCGGTGATCCTGACACGTTTCCCCGACCTTGTCGCTGGAAGCTATTTTATAAGCGCGGATGAGATTATAGCTTTTCCACAAAAGTAGTTTTTGATAGCTTGACAATATTTCTGCCTATTGCTATCATGCCCGCATGAGGATGTTCGGATCGTATTTTTGGAGCTTTTTCTTTTCTGCTTCTCTCTGTGGAGGAGTTGGTTCGGTGTTGAATGGATAGCCACCCGCTACACATCCCAAACCGAAACTTCCTCCTCTCCTGTGAGGAGTTTTTTATTACCGTAAGAGAAGTTCTTTCATAAAAAAGGGGTTTGACCATGAGGGCGCTTACGATAGATGAAATGATGCGATACCAAGTGTTTCGTCGCGGCAATCCACTTCTTGATTGGTACCACCTTCTGATGGATAGCAAGGAGGGGATGGTTTTGGAGAGTACCGGCAAGGATTTGGAAGCATTAAGGGCGTTGGCAAAAAGTATACCGCTCTCTCAAAATGAAATCTTACTCATTATTATGGAAAGTCCATTGAGTGTGGTATGGGAGGGTTATCCTCCCATACTTCCTCCCTATACGGATCCTACCAGAAAGGAGTTTCCCGTTGCCGTGGGATAGGCAATAACGAGGCCGGTCATTCTGAATAGTTCAGACAGACCGGCTCATTTTTTTATCTTATTTACGCATGTGGAAAACGGCAGTTGACAGCAAGAGCGAGACGCACTACTCTCATAAAAGATATGGGAAGTTACCAGCGCATTAATCTTATCGGTCTTCACCTCATTCTCCTCGCCAAGGAGAGGTTTTCTGCAAGTGCGTAACTGTTGAAACGAAAAGACGCACCGCTGAAACCCTCACCGTATGAGGGGTTTTTTGTTGCCGGAGGCGAGGTGAGTGACGGGAAGGGATCGGATATATTTCATGGTCTTTTACAAATGAAAGAGAGGAACTGTATGGCAAACGACTATCATTCGCATGGATTTTGCACATGCAGAGGCGATCAGGACAGAGCTGAGTGGGCTGATCCTCTTCGCCAAGCGATGCATAATCGGCATCGTGACACAAAGAGCAACATCTTTCCCTATAAGGACAAACCAGAGCTGTCAGATACTTCATCAAGGCATGAATTCGCGCCGAAGCTTCTCCTTCCGCAAAGCGGGTAAGGGAGATGCGTAAAACAGACGAGAGATGGACCCCCCGCAAGGTTCATCTCTTTTTATTTTTTGTGTTATCATTGGCACAGCTCATTAATATAAAAACCCATACGAGGAACACGCACCATGAGCCAGCTTTATTTGGATGACATACGCATTCGCCAGGTCATACTGGATGTTGACGGAACAATTAGCAATTTGATATCAACCCTTGAACACAAGATGATAATTACCGCGGCTACCTATGGACTCCCGGAAGAATCAGTACGCAATGATTTTGCGCTGATCCGCTCGGGGCAACGCTCTGATGCAGGGAATGCGCACGCGGGATTCCGGCGTATGTTTCCGGATGTTACCGATGAGAAGTTGGAAGAATTTGTCGCCTATTTCCATCATCTTGAACGAACTATGCCCTATCCGGAAGTGCCGGAGAGTAAAGCGACGATCCAATGGCTGATGAGTCATGGCATCGCGCTCTCATTGTGCACCGCGGCTCATCATGCAACACTCTCCGTGCGTTTGCCAGCACTGGGCGTTGAGCTTAATTGGTTTGACGAGTGCCGTACCTGGGAAGACACCCCTCGCAAACCCGATCCTCGCACACTGGATGTGATCTTCCAAAAAACGAACATACCGTCGCATGAGACGCTGCATATCGGCGACTCGCTTACGGATTTTCACGCGGCGCAGGAGGTCTATTTTATAGCCGTATATCAATACGGACTCACGCGACCGGAAAAGTTTGAAGAGGCAGGCGTGCCGCGGCATCGGATTCTTTGCCGGCTCGCAGATATCACGAATGTTTTGGAAATTCGTTGATTCTCCAAGAGAAGCATGCGTCTCTCGCGTCCGACCGTATCCGCCGAAGTTGCACATAAAAGCAACCGGCGGATTTTTTTATCCGATATACTGGCAGACTTTTCCCGATTGGTTTACGCTGGTGGAGCGATGAAACGGAACTGGCAAAAGTTCACGCGAAGAATGCCATCATTATCCGCCATACGAGTGGTTTTTTTTAGCATGCTTACCTTGCTTGGAATGGCGACCGGCTACACAATTACCCAACCGGAGCTTCTCATGCTTATGCGTTATAATCCAGAGGCGGAACATCAAGATCGCGAATCCATCGCACATTCCGCTCCGCAGAAGGTCAAGCCAGTGCCGTCGGAAGGCGCACCGGTCGGCTCCGTGCGGGTACCTATTATCGTCTATCACAGCGTGCGGCCTTATTTTTTCGGGCAGACGCGCCAAATGCGCGAGTTTGACGTCTCACCGGAACTGTTTGACCGCCAGCTTGCCTACCTGCGCGATAATAATTATACCGTGATCTCATTTGACGCCTTGGTGAATTACTTGCAAAAGGTAACCCCGTTGCCCGATAAGCCGGTCGTACTTAATTTTGATGACGGCTGGAAGAACCAATATACCTACGCATTTCCCATCCTGAAAAAATACGGTATGACGGCGACTTTCTTTGTCTTCACCAACGCAATCGGGCATAAAAATTATCTTTCGTGGGACAACCTTCACGAACTGGAAGATGCCGGCATGACGATCGCCGACCATACCCGTTCTCATCCGTATCTTTTTAAGATAACAGATGCCGCACAATTGCGCGATGAGATTATAGAAAGTAAGAAAGTTTTAGAGGATCATCTGGACCGTCCGGTATCACTGTTCGCGTTCCCTTTCGGTTACGATAATCCTGCCGCGCTTCATTTCATCAAAGAGGCGAGATACACCGCTGCACGCATGGGCGCTTACGGCATTGACCATACGAGCGAAGGTCTTTACCGGCTTAAAAGTGTGCAGGTCGCAACCGACATGGCTCGTTTCGCGCGGGACTTGGGCAGTGTCCCCCTTGTCAACACGCGAGGGGATAACCGCAAGGGAAACACGTCCGATGTTGGCTCGGTTATATCTCCATAAGGAGTTTTCTTTCGCACGCTATTTTTTATGACATCACAACATCACTCATCCGATCCGTTTATTCTTCCTTTCTCAGCTGTCCGTCTTGATGATATCCCCCGTGTTGGCGGTAAAAATGCCGCGCTCGGCGAGCTTGTGCATGAATTGAAAGAGTATGGCATCCGCGTCCCTGATGGTTTTGCCGTCACCGTGGCGGCGTATCACCACTTCTGCACTGAAGCCGGCATAGTTGACACGATAAAAGATCATCTTGCGCGTGTTGACCGCCGCGATATCGCTACGCTTAAAAAACATGGCACCGCGATTCGCCAAGCATTCATGAACGCCACGTTTCCCACCGAGTTTACAGAAGAGATCATGAGGGCATATCGGGAGCTCTGTAAAAAAATAGGCAAGAAAAATCCGCGCGTCGCCGTACGTTCGTCGGCAACAGCAGAGGATCTTCCCGGTGCATCGTTTGCTGGACAACAGGAAAGTTTTCTCCATGTGAGCGGGGAGGCACAGCTCCTTGAGGCGGTAAAAAAATGTTTCGCCTCGCTTTTTACCGACCGCGCTATTGCTTACCGGATTGATAAGGGATTCGTTCACGAGATACCCGCCATTTCGGTCGGTGTTCAGCATATGGTGCATGCGGATACGGGTGCCGCGGGTACGCTTTTCACAATTGATCCGGAAACTGGATTTGGTAATATTGCCGTGGTACACGCCGCATGGGGTTTAGGCGAGGCGTTGGTGCAGGGGCGCGTTATCCCTGACGAGTTCATCGTATTCAAGCCGCTTTTGAAACAGCACGATACGCGTCCGGTTCTCACTCGCATCCTGGGGGAAAAATCCGTCCGCTCGTGTTTTATCGGCGGCGTGATAAAAGAAATGCCGGTGGCTGATCGAGATCGCCGGCGCTTCTGTCTCACGGACGACGACGTTTTGCTTCTCGCCCGTTGGAGTATGCGCATTGAGAAACATTTTTCAAAAAAGCACGGGCGAGCAACGCCCATGGATATTGAGTGGGCGAAGGATGGCATAACCGGAGAGCTTTTTATCGTGCAGGCACGTCCCGAGACGGTACACGCCGTGGCGGGAGGGATGGTTCATCGTGAGTACCGGATGATGAAAAAAGGCACGGTCATCGCCGAGGGTGTCGCGGTCGGCAAGCGCATTGCAAGCGGCGTCGCGCAACACATTATGCACGCCGATACGATTCAAAAATTTCGTAAAGGATCCGTATTGGTGACAACTATGACGGATCCGGACTGGGAGCCCATCATGAAGTCCGCGGCGGCAATCGTGACCGACCGTGGTGGACGGACAAGCCATGCGGCGATCATCTCGCGCGAGCTCGGTATTCCCTGTATCGTTGGAGCAAAAACCGCGACGCACTCCATAAAAAACGGCCAGCCGATAACGGTTGACTGTTCATCGGGGACTGCCGGTTTCGTCTACAAGGGCAAGATTCCTTTCATGGTAAAGGAGGAGAAAGTCAACGGCGTTAAAAAACTTTCAGCAAGCATCATGGTGAATATCGGTTCGGCGGACGAGGCGTTCGGACACCACTATTTACCAACCGAGGGTGTGGGACTCGGTCGCCTAGAGTTTATCATCAGCGCTGGTGTCAAGATCCACCCTCGGGCACTCATTGATTTTACGAAACTTAAACGTTCCGGCGCGCATGCGGCACTGATCAAAAAAATAGACGCAATGACCAATGGTGTGGCGGATAAAGAACGATACTACGTAGATACGCTCGCCCAAGGTATTGCAAAGATAGCAGCCGTTGCGTGGCCGCACCCCGCGATTATCCGCTTTTCTGACTTTAAAACGAATGAATATCGCACGCTTGTCGGCGGCGATTTGTACGAACCCGTGGAAGAAAATCCCATGCTCGGTTGGCGGGGCGCCAGCCGGTATTACGATCCGGCATTTGAGCGAGCGTTTGCTCTGGAGTGTGCGGCGATTAGAAAAGTGCGTAGCGTTATGGGGCTCACCAATATCATTCCCATGATTCCCTTTTGCCGCACGCCGGAGGAGGGAAGGCGCGTGGTGAAGACCATGGCGCGTTACGGCCTTGATCGCACAAAAGATCCGACGCTCAAGATTTATATCATGTGTGAAATTCCCTCCAATGTTCTGCAGGCGGATGAATTCTTGGATTCTTTTGACGGCATGTCTATCGGCTCAAACGATCTTACCCAACTTACCCTTGGTCTTGACCGAGATTCACACTTAGTGAGTAGCATTGCCAACGAGAATAATGAGTCCGTCAAGGAGCTCATCCGTATTGCCATTAGAAAATGTCGCGCACGCGACAAATACATCGGCATCTGCGGACAGGCACCATCTGACCATCCCGACTTCGCCGAATTTCTCATCAAAGAGGGCATCAGCAGTATTTCTCTGAATCCCGACACCGTCATCTCAACTATTGTCCGACTTGCGAAAAAGTGACACTATTCATAGTGTCATCCTGAACCGCCTTTGGCGGTGAAGGATCCCGTACAGTTTCAGTATACTGAAACCTAACGGGATTCCTCCCTCACGGGACGCCTACTGGCAGTCGCTCCGCTCGGAATGACGGAATAATGTTTCAAGTATCCATGCCAAAACAAAAATTCGCTCTTGCCGTTGATCTGGGAGCTACGAATATCCGTGTTGCCGTCGTGAATGCTGACGGGAAAATTCTTGCGCATGAACGAGCAGCAACACCGCACGAGGGTAAAAGCAGCCGTGTTGTAGTGGACCGTATTATTGAGATGGCAAAGCGCGTACTTGAAAAAAATAAAACCTACGGCAAAATCGCAGGTGTCGGTATCGCCTCATGCGGTCCGCTGGATTATAAAAAAGGAGGGGCAAATCCGGCAAATCTTCCGTTCGATTTTATCCCCCTTATAGAACCACTCAAACAGGCATTTCATGTACCAACGGTTCTTCATAACGATGCCAATGCTGCCGCACTAGGAGAGTGGCGTTTTGGAGTGGGCAGAGGCAAGCAAAATATCGTTTATGTCACGCTCTCCACGGGCATCGGTGCGGGAGTCATTGTGGACGGACACGTGCTCTTTGGCGCGACGGGCAATGCCGCCGAGGTAGGTCACATGACGGTGGATACAACCTACAATTTTCCCTGCGGATGCGGGCGGGGAGTGGGGCATTGGGAGGGATATTGCTCCGGTAAAAATATGCCAAAATTTTTTGAACACTGGAAAAAGCGTGAAAACAAAAAAATTGATTTTTCAGCGCGAACCACGAAACATATTTTTGCCGCGGCAAAACAAAAGAATCCGGTCGCCCTTGAATTTCTTGATGTCATCCACCGCATGAACGCCCGTGCTATCTCAAATATTCTTGTTGCGTACGATCCGGAACTTATCACGATTGGTGGCTCGGTAGCGCACCACAATGGCGCTGTCATTCTTGCGGGAATAAAAAAATATACGGAACACTATCTCAAAGTCCCTCCACTACACATTACTAAACTTGGCGAAGACATCGCCCTCCTTGGTGCCACCGCAGCAATTTTAAAATAAAAAAGGGACGAGCGGTGCAAGACACACTCATCCCTTTATGCTCATTCATCGCTCCATACACAGCCAGTCGAGAGACGCTGATAATACGTCAACGTTCCCCCGGTAGGTCCGTCTTGGTCTATATAGATTCCCTTTCTCTTCACATGCTCGCATATGCCGGGTCCGGAATTCTTAAATCCAACGCCAATCACGCGCGGGAGTTGCATAACGGAAAGATCGCTACTGTCCGAATCGCCCAAATAGAAAACTTTGTCGTGTTCAGGTAGCGTCTCCAGATATGACTCCATGCGTGTCCGTTTTGTGTAATTGCAATGAGTTATGTCTAAAAACTCATATACCGTATCTCGTCCCCGCGACAAGGCATATTCACCCGGAAAGAACATCTCGCAAGAGCGGCGCACCCAATACTCAACTTCATCCATAGTTTCCGTTACAAACCCCTCTGGATTTGCGTAAAAAGGAGGATTACCGGTCAAAAGGCATGTGGAGGCGTATCTTTTATTACATTCAAGAACAATATATTTTCCGGAGGGCAGTTGGACATAACCATCTCTCCAAAAAAATCTCAATTGTTCCTGAACACGTCGGGCAAAGTCATGTGCCTCAAGGGCAACCCATCTGTGCCCATGAACGTCCTGATGGACGGCACCCGACTCCGCCCAATAAAAATCAAGCTCTATGGATGGAAGGAAACCAATGGAGGATCCTGTCATGGCGGCAATACGTGTTCCATCATGATAACGCACCGCTTGGATAGCAGAGGTTAATGCAGGAGCTATGGGACCTTTCGCATTGCGGAAAATGCCATCAATATCATTAACCACAACAACAGAACCAAGATCAACCTCAATGTGCATCTCGCATCTCCTTGATAACGTATCGTTCGTTATTCACGTGTAAAAGACCTTAAAAACTTCACTAACCCCTGCCGTGCTTCCTTACATTCATTACTTACCAAAAAGAAACACGGTGAGAGCTATGAACACACTACCGCCACTCTTTGATGGCGCGGGCGTAGATGTCGCGGGTGCCAATGTCAAACCACTTGCCTTCAAAAAGATAGCCGTTCAGCTTGCCCTCCGCCGCAAGTTTGGGAAATACATCCCGCTCAAGCGCCGCCGCCTGCTTTGTTCCGATAGTTTTAAATACCGACGGCTCAAAGCAAAAAATACCGGCACTGATGACGCGAGATAATTCTTCATGCTCGCGCGGCTTTTCCAGAAATTGCGTTATTTTCTCTCCGCGCAATTTCGCCACGCCGTAAAATGAAGGGTACTTGATTGAGGTAAGCGCTACGGTCGCCGTCGCTCCTGCCGCGGTATGATGCGCAATCAAGTCCCGCACATTGATCTCGGCGAGCACATCTCCGTACATCGCCAAGAAAGGCTTATCGGCAAGCGCGTGTTCGGCATACTGCAAGGCATATGCCGTGCCTATCTCCTTCTCCTTCTGCTCAAGATAGGTAAGGGATACGCCGAATTTACCGCCATCGCCGAAGTGTGCCTTGATCTTCTCTCCCAAATGACCGATAAGGATGATTATGTTCCGAATATCGGCATTGCGGAGCAGATCAATCTGATGTTCCAAAATCGGCTTACCGCGCACGGGGAGGAGGGATTTAGGCAATTCGTGGGTAAAGGGCTTCATCCGCACCCCCTTGCCGCCCGCCAAAATAAAGGCGGTTTGGATGCGCGGCTTCATCGTCTGCGTGAGCAGGTACTCCACGGCATGGGAGCGATTGCGAATCCGCTCGCCGTCCACGAGACGGTCTAGGTCGGCAACGATCGCCTCCTGCAGGGTTATAGTGATGCGGCTTCGTTTCATGGTGAGTATTACGGTATCATACTCTGTCATACTAAGTCAATCGTATGAAATCCACAAGGGTTTTGACGGAAAGTGTAACACGCGGGCAGGACGACAGGTTACGGAATAGGGCGCGCTCTTTATTTTCCGGTTATTTCTCGGTATAATCATGTCCATGCATGAGCTTTTGGAACAGTTAAAAATATGGCGCGCCGCGCAGGCCGAGCGCGAGGGTGTGCCACTTTTTCGCATTCTCTCCAATCAAGCGCTCTTTGATATCGCTTCGGTACGGCCCCAAACCAAAAAAGAATTATTAATGATAAAAGGCATCAAGGGTAAGAAATGCGAGCGATACGGCACGGCTCTTCTTGCGCTTATGTGGGAAAATCCTGAGCGATCGCTTTTTTCAGTTACGGCACCGGAACCCGTAGGGGAAGAGACGGAAAATAAAACACTTACCGTGAGTGCCTATCTCGTACTGCTCAACCGTCATCTCGTGTCGTGCGCCGCCCGTATCCGTGGCGAGGTGAGCAGTGCGGATATTCGCGATAATTATCTTTTTTTCGGTGTGCGCGATAAAAACGGTGAGGCGCTCATCAATTGCTTTATGTGGCGGCGCGATTATCTTGTGAGCGGCATTGAGCTTGAGGAGGGGATGGAGATTGTCGTCGAAGGTGTACCGGAGATTTACGCGCGGAGCGGACGATTGAGCTTTCGGGCTCGATCAATTGAACTTGTCGGTGAAGGAGCGCTCAAACAGGCGTACGACAAGCTGAAGGCAAAACTTGAGCATGAGGGATTATTCGCGCCGGAGCGCAAGCGCCCGATCCCCGAATTTCCCCAACATATCGGTGTTATTACCTCGCGCACCGGCGCCGTCATTCATGACTTTCTCAATAATATCGGTCGCTTTGGTTTTCACATCTCACTGCTGGATACGCGCGTGGAAGGGGCGCGCGCCGTTCCCGAACTCATACATGCGCTTCGGCAGTTCCGCACGCATGACCATAAACTGGATACGCTCGTTCTCATACGCGGTGGCGGATCGCTTGAGTCCCTTGTGGCATTCAACAGCGAGGCACTCGTGCGCGAGATTGTTCGTTTTCCTGTCCCCGTCATCTGCGGTATCGGTCACGACAAAGACGTACCGCTCGTCTCGTTGGCATGCGACCGCGCCGCCTCAACACCCACGGCGGTAACAAAGATGCTCAACGAATCATGGGAGCGCGCCAGTGCGCGATTGACGCTCGCGGAACGGGATCTCATAAACAGTTATGGCGGTATGCTTCTGCATCGTCGAACCGTTATTGACCGAACCACGCGGGTGCTGGAGGGGTGTTTTGCCGCGATTCTGAATCGCTTTGGCGATGCGCGGCGGCGCATGCGCGAAAGCACGGTGGAACTCGCCCAACACCACCGCATTAATGGCGTGCGGCTTACCGAACGAACTAGTGAACTGTATGCGCGCGCGGGAAGATCATTCGCCGAAGTGCGCGAGATCATTATGCGCCATGAGCGGGCGCTCGTCGCGGCAAGCCCGGCACGCCAATTGCGGCTTGGTTATAGTATTCTTATCAGAGATGGTGTCGTCATCCGCAGTATCCGCCAAATTGCAACGGGAGACCGATTGGACGCTCGCGTTGCAGATGGTATCATACGGACGACGGTGAGCGGTGTAGAATAATGAAACGTATACTGCGTAAAAGATATATGGCAAAAACAAACTTAAGCGAATCCTTGAAACGGCTGGGCGAGATCGTGGCGTGGTTTGACAACCAGGATGAGGTTGATGTTGAGAAGGGACTGGAAAAAGTACGCGAGGGAGCTGTGCTTATTAAGCAGAGCCGGACGCGGCTCGCTGAAGTTGAAAATGAATTTCAAGAACTCAAAAAGGAGATGGAGGAGACCGAAACGGACGAGGACTAAGGAACACAACAACCTTTCATCTCCGCAAAACAGGCAATCATACGCAAAAAAATAATCATGGAATCTTTTCTCAATGCGGATGTCCTCTTTGCGGCGGCGATAGCCGCCGTTTTTCTCGTCGCCGGCATACTCGCACTCATTCTTCTGCACTTTCTGCATTTCATCCGTAATGTGGAGGATATCTCGGAAACGGCACGCAGAAAATTCAGACGCCTTGCCGGAGACATTGGAGACATTCGTGGCGATAGCTGGCGCGGTCGGCGCTCTCTCAATAACTTCATTCTCACCCCTCGTCCCATCACCCATCCGCGGGAAGGAAAGAAACAACTCGGGAGCCATTCCGCGCCATAATTGACTAGGAATACCCTCATTGACCCCCCCTTGCGCTCTTCCCCGCAATCGTGTATCATAGAAACAAGTAGGTCCACTCTCAAGAGTTTTCCCTTTGCGGACAGTGGAAAACAAGCCGGTTGCGGCCCGCTTTTCCCAGCGGCCTGCACAAGTCGGAAACGAAGAGAAAAAGGTCGTCCTACGCAATTTACCAAATGACGACAGAACGAATCTACAGTTATGGCTAAGAAGTTATACGTCGGGAATCTCTCGTTCAGCACGAACGATGATTCGCTCCGCAGTGCCTTCTCGCAAGTAGGAGCCGTTGGGTCGGCTACGGTCATCATTGACCGCATGTCCGGACGCTCACGCGGTTTCGGCTTTGTGGAGATGGAAAACGATGCAGACGCACAGTCCGCAATCGACATGTGGAACGGAAAGGAGTTGGACGGTCGCACCATTACGGTGAACGAGGCGCGTCCGCTTGAGGAGCGGCCCCCGCGCCGCAATTTCGACCGCGACAATAACCGAGGAGGAGGCGGTGGTGGCTATGGAGCCGGAGGTGGCGACCGCGGCGGTTACGGTGGCGGACGGAACAGCTACTAATTCATAAAAAAGTTTTTAGCGCCAAAAGCCGCTCCGAAAGGGCGGCTTTTGGTTTTCTTACCGCATACGCGTGACATAACAAGTTATGCTACGATCGTAGCATAACTTGTTATGTCACTTATCTATTTTACATTTGCATGTCTACCGTCTAGAGTAAAGATAATGCCTAAAAAATATTATGCCTATCTGCTCCCGAACAACGGTACACGCGGCATTACCGAAAACTGGAACGAGTGTGAGAAACTGGTTTCCGGAATTGCCAGTGCGCGGTTTCGCGGTTTTCCTCTACGAAAAGACGCCGAGACGTGGCTTGCCGCTGGTGCGCCGTATGAACCGAAAGTAAAGAAAAAAATGCCCGTAGGAATCTATTTTGATGCTGGTACTGGACGGGGGAGGGGAGTGGAGATAAGCGTCACGGACGAGAACGGCAAAAATCTCCTCCATGAAGTGCTCTCGCCGGAGAAGATTAATCGTTTCGGCAAGCACTGGATTTTTAACGATGACGCGACGAACAACTACGGCGAGCTTTTGGCATGTTTTTATGCTCTGGAGTTGGCGCTACAACATATAGAAAAATTACCTTCCCTTCGTCATGCAGAGCCGCAGGCGAAGCATCCCGATACTCTTACGGGATTCCTCCCTCACGGGACGCCTACTGGCGCTCGGAATGACAAGGATTATTTACATATCTCCGGCGACAGCAAGCTCGTCATTGATTACTGGTCAAAAGGACTCGTGCGAGAAAAACTCGTCGCGCCCGAGACGATTGAACTTGCAAAAAAAACAGCATACCTTCGTAAACAATTTGAGGCGCTCGGCGGTACTATCACGCGTATTTCTGGTGATGACAACCCCGCTGATTTAGGGTTTCATAGATAGCTTTCAGAAAAATTGACAAAAATATCTATACAATGTAATATACGCCATGGCCTTTAGCAGGAGATTCGGTTCAGAGTTCATTTTTCAAAGGAGCGTACGATGTCAGAGTATTTGGTAGAGCGGATGAGAGTTGTGGTTGATCAGAAAACTGGTAAAACTGAGTTACATCTTCGCGCAGAAGGCGCATCCCTTACGCTCGTGGTAAAATTGTCGAAAGAACAAGGACAGGAGCTCTACGAAAAACTCCGTGCCGGTTTTTATACCTTTTTGGAGAGTTTCGTAATTCAAAGCTAGTGAAGAAAGATAAATTAAAACAGCAGATACGAATCCGCATCTGCTGTCTTTTTATTTTAGCGAGATAACGAGACCAATTTATAGTCCCAACGCCTTTTTTCTGCGTTCGTCGGCTTTGTCAAGAACAGTTTTCCGCAGGCGGATGGATTTGGGAGTCAACTCCACGAGCTCATCCTCACCAATATACTCAAGCGCCTCTTCAAGCGTGAGCACGCGGGGCGGGGCGAGGAGAATATTTTCATCAGAGCCAGAAGCACGCATATTACTCAACTGCTTGCCCTTGCAAACATTGATGGCGATATCCTCTGCGCGGCTGTTCTCGCCGATAATCATACCGCGGTACACCTCCGTACTCGGAGCGATGAAGACAACGCCGCGGCCTTCGGCAACATTCAGCCCGAACGCGAGTGCCTTGCCCGCTTCAGACGCCGTCAGGACGCCGTTGCGGTTGGTCGGCAGGTCCGCGCCTTTTTGTTCAAAACGGAGAAAGCGCGAATGAATCGTAAACGAACCTCGCGTTTTTATAACCAGCGCACTGCGCAAACCCAAAAGCGTTCGCGTAGGAATTTCATACAAGAATCGTGCGCCGTCAAGGTGGGGAAAGGTATTGATGAGATTGGCGCGCCGTACGGCAAGCTCGGCAGTAATCGCACCACGGTATGTCTCCGGCACATCTATCACAAGCTCCTCAACGGGCTCAAGCGTTTTGCCGTTTTCTTCTTTGGTGATAACTTCGGGTTTAGCTATTTCAAGCTCATATCCCTCGCGCCGCATCGTTTCAAACAAAATAGAAAGGTGCAACTCGCCACGACCCGAGAGAAGCAGTTTGCCATTGCCAGCACGCTCCATGCGCAAGCTGACATTCGTTTCCAACTCTTTTACAATGCGCTCTTCTATTTGACGCGCCGTCACGAACTGTCCCTCACGACCGGCAAACGGCGAGGTGTTGGGACCGATAAGAATTTTGAGCGTCGGCTCTTCAATGGCGATTGCTTTGAGCGGCTCGGGTGCGGAAGGGTCGCAAATCGTGGTATTGATTTTGGCATCCGGTACGCCAGCAAGCGCGACGATATCGCCTGCAGACGCTTCATCAACCTCCGCGCGTTCTAGCCCTTGCGAGACGAACAAGTGCTCAATTTTTCCGTTCGTTTTACTGCCGTCTTTACCGATGGAGACGACGGGCATGCCTTTTTTCGCGATACCCCGTTCAATGCGCCCGATGGCATAAATACCTTTATAGTCATCGTAGTCAAGCGCCGTGACGAGCAGGCGAAACGCTCCGTCCGGATTGTTTTTCGGTGCGGGAATCATAGAGAGAATACTCTCAAACAGCGGTTCTAGCGTGCCTTCTGGCGTGCCTCCGGCAATAACGGCATCATCCGGCATTTTGAGAAACGCCTTGCCTTCGCGGCCGATGGCGTAGAGCACGGGAAAATCAAGTTGTTTTTCGTCGGTCGCGAGCTCCAAAAAAAGCTCCTGAATTTCACGCTCCACTTCGGCAATGCGCCGGTCGCGCTTATCTATTTTATTGATAATGACGATGGGGATGAGCCCGAGTTCCAGCGCTTTTTGCAGGACAAAACGGGTCTGCGGCATCGGTCCCTCCTGCGCGTCTACAAGGAGGAGACAGCCGTCCGCCATGTGGAGTGTGCGCTCAACCTCACCGGCGAAATCGGCGTGCCCCGGCGTATCAATGATATTTATTTTCACGCCGCGGTAGGTAATCGCGGTGTTTTTTGCCAGAATCGTAATCCCGCGTTCGCGTTCCAGCTCGTTGGAATCCATGATAAGATCTTGGCGATAACTGTCTGAGTTCTCGCGGAATGCATGCGACTGCTTCAGCAAAAAATCAACGAGCGTTGTCTTGCCGTGGTCAACATGGGCAATAATGGCGATATTACGAATATTCATGGAAAATAATAAAAAAGTTCAGCCATTCCGCCGGCTCTCATTCTCAACAAATCGGGAACAAGAACGGCGGAACGATTGAACTTCGGATGGCTTAGTACCGCTCTCGATAAGGGCGCGAGGAGCGGACGCGGTTTGAGAATGCCCTGCTCGGTGGGCGACGAGCACTACCGCCAACAGGTCCGCGCGTTGATGACGATGGGGCATGATACGATCGCGTGGGCGTATTTCCCGCGCGCGGTGAGTAGGATGACGGGGAACGGGGAACGAAGCGACGCTGAACGGGCTGGCTTATCGGCCGTACATCGCGGGGCAGATCGGCCGGAATGGGCATCCGCTCAACCTTGCGTCCCATACGCCGTTCAATGATATGCATCACGCTGATGTCTTCCGCGGTTACGAAAGATGAAGCGACGCCGCTCGCTTCGGCGCGTCCCGTGCGACCGACGCGGTGAGTGAAGTCGTCGGGCACCTGCGGCATATCGTAATTCACGACATGCGCGATGCCGGTCACATGGATTCCGCGCGCGGCAACATCCGTGGCAACGAGTACGCGCGGCATTTTATTTTTAAATCCTTGCAAAGCGCGTATGCGCTGGGACTGTGTGCGGCCGCCGTGGATGGCGCCGGCGGAAAATCCACTCTGCACAAGGCGATGCGCCAGCTTGTCCGCACCATGTTTCGTGCGGGCAAAGATAAGGAAGGTGCCCGTCTGCGTGCGAAGCAGATGGCACAAGAGTGGAAATTTTTGATCGTGCGAAACAACATATGCCTGCAACTGGACTAACGCGGGAGCGTTCGTCTCCGATCCGATAGAGATGCGTATGGGATTTTTAAGATACTCCTGCACGAGGTGTGCGACCGATCGGTCGAGTGTCGCGGAAAAACACATGGTCTGCCGTTCTTTGGGAAGATCCCGCAGAATTGTTTTCATTTGCGGAAGAAATCCCATGTCCACCATGCGGTCCGCCTCGTCCAACACGAGAATCTGCACACCCGACATGACGACGAGTTTTCGTTTGATATAGTCCTCCAGCCGTCCGGGGGTGGCGATGACGAGCCGTGCGCCGCCGCGGATATCCATAAGCTGGCGCGATTCGGCAAGTCCGCCCACAACCAACGCGGCGCGGATGCCGGTCGCGCGTCCGATATGCAGAAAGGTGTCGTATACCTGCATCGCGAGTTCACGGGTCGGTACCAATACCAACGCCTGCACGCCGCGTCCCTGCGCACGCATGAGGCAGTTAAGAATCGGGATGAGAAACGCAAGCGTCTTGCCGGTGCCGGTCTGCGCCGTACCAAGCACATCCTTGCCCTCAAGCGCCGGCGGTATGGCACCCGCCTGAATGGGGGTCATCGCCGTAAACTTGGCGCGAGCAAGATTATCTTTAAGTGTTGAACCGACTGAAAGCTCTGAAAAATTATCCATATATTTGGCAACAAAAAAACCGCTTGGAAACAGTGCGAAAAAGGGCTTTCGGACGGTTTCCTAGAGCAGGATCGCATCATCTCCGGATCCTTGCTCCCAAGCGGCATAGTAAAGCCAAAGGGGTCGGCACGGGGCGAGAGCTGATAGCAGATTGCTGTTAACTTATTGTAATGCGTCTATGATACCATAGAACAAAAAACGAGTCAATTCCGTGCCATGATGACAAGCGAATGCAGTCGCCTCGTGCCCTACGCGCATGTGGCGACTTTTTATTTTATGGCACAGTCATATTGCGAATATGAATTTTTTCCTTTATAGTAAAAGTATATTTGCACGCAATACAACCAACCCTGTTTGATAATCTAGCATCGTAAGGTACCCTCTGATACCCCGATGCAAGCATCGGGGAGATTCATTTTATCCAACTAATTCTCTTAAGAGCTATGAATACAAAAAAAGTGCCACGGACGGAGGAGGAGTGGCGGGAAGGACTGACGCCGGAGCAGTATCACGTCATGCGTGAGAAAGGAACGGAGGTGCCGTTTACGGGAAAGTATACCCATGAAAAATCAGACGGCATGTATCGGTGTGCGGCGTGCGGGAATCCACTTTTTTCATCGGATACGAAGTTTGATTCGGGAACGGGCTGGCCGAGTTTTGATAAAGCCCTCCCCGGCGCGGTCAAACAGATTCCCGACGGCGCGCACGGCATGGAGCGCACCGAGGTGGTCTGCGCCCGATGCGGTTCTCATTTGGGACATATTTTTGACGACGGTCCCACGGCAACTGGTAAGCGTTATTGCATGAACTCCGTTTGTCTAGAACTTGAGGCGAAGAAGAATAACGAGGCACAAATGTGAACAATTATGAAACGCCCACCGCATCCGGGAGCGCAATACGGAAGAAGAGCTCCGCGCAATAACGATACCTCATGGGGCCCGGTCGCGGAATGGTACAGCGATCTGCTTGAGCAAGACGGCACCTACCAAAAAGAGCTTATTCTGCCAAATCTCATGCGGCTCCTGCAACCGCGCACCGGTATGACGATTCTTGATCTTGCCTGCGGACCAGGTTTTTTTGCCCATGCATTTGCCGAAGCGGGAGCGACCGTCATCGCGGCCGATAGTGCGCCTGCGTTGATTGAGCGGGCGAAAAAGAAAGCGTTGAAAAATATCATGTGGCACATCGCGCCGGCCGACGACATGCCGTTTGCACAAAACGTGAGTGTGGACACCGCCGTTATCATCCTTGCCATCCAGAATATTGAGAACGTGTATAGCGTTTTTCAAGAGTGCGCCCGCATACTTAAACCCGGCGGCGCGCTCACGCTTGTCATAAACCATCCCGCCTTTCGTATTCCGGAACATGCGAGTTGGGGTTGGGACGAAGAGAAAAAAATACAATATCGCCGTGTTGAAGAATATATGTCGGAATCAAAACACCGTATCAAAATGCATCCCGGCGGCGACCCGCGCGTGACGACGATTTCATATCATAGACCGCTTGAGTTTTATTTCAAAGCGCTCGCCAAAGCGGGATTTCTCACGAATCGCCTAGAAGAGTGGCTTTCTCATAAAAAAAGCCAGGAGGGTCCCCGCGCGAGCGCTGAAAACCGCATCCGCAAGGAAATTCCCCTCTTCCTCTATCTTGAGGCGTATAAAATCCAGCGACACACCGGCGGCACGACCGTATGAAAATCCATCGATTCATCGGTACTTATGATCTTGACCGCAGCCATTTGATCCTGACCGATCATCTTCAAGTGCGGCAGATGCACAGTGTCCTGCATCTCAAAAAAGGCGAGCATATAATGCTCGGCGACGGCAAATGCTACGAAAGTGAGGCGGAAATTATTTCACTTTCGCGAAAGGAGATCGGTCTTGCCCTTGCGGAAAAACGGCGAAATACCAATGAATCGCAGAAGCATACTACCCTCTACTGCTCACTTCTTAAACATGAAAATTTCGAATGGGTCGTCCAGAAGGCGACCGAGATGGGCATCACGGCAATCGTACCAATCATAGCTGCACGAACCGTCGGGCATGCTTACAAAAAAGAGCGTCTCCAAAAAATCATTCATGAGGCGGCGGAGCAGTCGGGGAGGGGAGTCGTACCGGTTTTATCCAATCCCATGTCATTGAATGATGCACAGAAGCAGGCGAGCGCGGGCAATGACAAGGTATTTTTTTTCGATGCGAGCGGCATGCCGTTCATAGTAACGGACTCTGCCGATTGCAGAACGGTCGGTATTTTTATCGGACCGGAGGGCGGCTGGACGAATGAGGAGCTTGCCTCTACACACGAAAAGAAAATACACATCGTACATATGGGAAAGCTCATACTCCGTGCTGAAACAGCTGCAACACTCGCATCGTATCTGATTGGTACAGATACGAAACTTTCATGAGAGCACAATGTTGAATGGTGTCAAGTTGCACACAAAATGAGTATGCACTATAATAGGGGGGGAGATGGGGTTGTTGGATCAGAGGATAGGCACGGCGGTGCAGAGAGATGCAAAGTGTTCCGAATATATGTCCCTATGGAACAGGAGCTCCTCAAAAAAATGGAAGAGCAGGGTCGCGAGCTTGTAGAAATTCGTCATCTGATAAACCAGATGCGGAACTATTTTTTGTGGACGCTCATCGGGAGCATAGTGCTCTTCATTCTTCCCCTTATCGGTCTTGCGTTTGCGATTCCGCAGTTTATTGCGACCTACTCGGGTGCCGGCGCTTGACTCTGATCAACGCGATGCGGTCGCGATCAATCGGTGTTCCTGTTATTGATCTTTATTATTCATCCGTTATTTCTCAAAAGCGATATGAAAAAAGCATTATCGATCGGGGTTCTTTTTTTTGTCATCGGCGGACTCATTGGTTTGGGAATCGGCAAGATGTGGTGGAGGAACGCGCCAACATCCGAGACAGCCGAAATATCCGACGCCGCACAACTTAATACGGCGAGCGCATTGTTTCCGCAAGAAGTCGGCGATCAGCCATTGGACCAGATGGCACCAAAAGAAAAAAGTGAAGAAGCCATGAAAGCAGACGAAGCTATGAAGGCGGGTACGGATACGTCAAAACAGGTTGAGACGGCAGCAATGCCTGCACAAGAACAAGGGGGTCAAAAAATGACGGCAGACGACTCAAGCGCGATCAGTGGAGGAGATCAGGCGCCGGGTGTGCAGGTTGCACTCAATGCTGTCGCTGTTAAACACGCAGGATGGGCGGTCATCCATGAGGATCGGAACGGCAAGCCGGGAAACATTCTCGGTGCCCGACGTTTGGATGGCGGTAGTTATAGCAATGTCGTTGTGGACTTGCTTCGCGCAACAACCGCGGGCGGAACATACTACGCCATGCTTCACAGCGACAACGGTGATCGCATATTTGATTACAAGATCGATGTACCGCTCATTGACGGGGGCGGTAATCCGATCATGGTACGCTTCACGGCGGTCGCTCAATGACGCATGATTCCGTCTTGTGCAAAACCGTATTCTCTGTCATCAATATTCACTACTCGTCTCATAAAAATTCCGCTGAGGCATTTCCGCTTCGGTGGCATCTTTTAGCATGTTCGCTCGCATGCCGACATCATCACAAAAAATATCGGCATTTCGCCAAACGGTAAGGGCGCATGCTCGCACCCGCAAGAGGATCACCATGCCATGGCGCGCGACGCGAGATCCGTATGCCATACTCGTCTCGGAATTCATGCTCCAACAGACACAGGTGGAGCGCGTCATCAGTTACTATGAATCTTTTTTGGCGCGTTTTCCCGATTTCGCCTCGCTTGCCACCGCGTCAAATGTGGAAGTATTGACCGCATGGCAAGGCCTTGGCTACAACCGCCGCGCGCTGAATCTCAAAAAAACAGCGGAAGCAGTCATCCGCGAATTTGACGGGGTTCTCCCCAAAGATATTGCCGCACTTGAAAAACTCCCCGGCGTTGGTCCCGCCACCGCAGGTGCCATTACTGTATTTGCTTTTAACGCACCATCGGTTTTCATTGAAACAAATATCCGACGCGTATTTTTATATCATTTCTTTCCCCGCGCTCGTGCCGTCAACGACCGCACTATCTTACCACTCATCGCCGCTGCGCACCCTCGTAAAAATCCTCGCGCGTGGTACTATGCGCTCATGGATTATGGCGCGGCTCTGGGAAAGCAAGCGCATCGGAATCCCAATCAACGAAGCCGCCATTATACCAACCAGGGACGGTTTACAGGATCAAACAGAGAGCTTCGCGGACGTATTATCCGCATTCTTCTTGAGAAGCATACCCTCACCGCCTCCTCGCTTGCCAAACAACTCGGTGAATCAGTCACACGGCTTGCACCGCTTCTCGCCGCTCTGCGGAATGAAAAATTTATTCAAAAAAACGGAAAATACCTCTCGCTCACCTAACTGATAACATTCCGTCATGACTATTCCTTTTTCCCATTTTGCGGAAATAGAGCTCCGCGTGGCAATCATTCAGACCGCCGAGCGCGTGGACGGGTCGGACAAGCTTCTCCGCCTGTGCGTGTCGCTTGGTGACGAAGGAGAACGACAGATCATCGCCGGCATCGGCAAGCGCTATACGCCCGAAATACTTATCGGCCGCCAGATCGTTATTGTTGCCAATCTCCTGCCCCGCGTGCTCATGGGGTTGGAGAGTCAGGGCATGCTCCTGGCGGCTGACACTCCCGATGGACCAGTGTTTCTTGGACCGGATACCGCCGTTGCCGCCGGCGCAAAAATAAAATAAATCCATAGCGGTCATGATAGCCATTCTTGCCGATATCAGAAGCGTATATAATGTCGGCTCAATTTTTCGCACCGCCAGTGGCGCCGGCATTGAAAAACTCTATCTATGCGGCATCACACCGACACCGGTGGATATATTAGGGCGCGTACGAGCGGACTTCGCCAAAACAGCACTTGGCGCGGAGCGTGACGTGCTTTGGGAATATGCAAAAATGCTACACGCCTTATCACGCGTCTCCATCGCAACGGCTGGCTGATTATCGCTCTTGAGCAGGATAATCGCGCCGATTGTTATACAAAACTCCGTCTGACGCACCATCAATATGCTAAAACGGCGCTTATTCTTGGTGCCGAACGAAAAGGTGTTTCTCCTCGTCTTATCAGTCACGCCGATCGCATTATTGAAATCCCCATGCGCGGCGCCAAGGAGTCGCTCAATGTTTCCGTTGCTGTGGGATAGGCAATAACGAGGCCGGTCATATGGTACGGTGGTACAAACGCTTGAGTATGAGCCGTTGCACTGGGGCTCATTAACCGTTATCGTTGCTTGAGAAAGAGCGCGAGAACTTATCATGTTTACTATTACGGCACGGGATGAAAAAACGCAAGCACGGACTGGTATACTGGAAACGCCGCACGGTACGGTTGAGACGCCTGCGTTTGTTGCCGTGGGGACGCATGCGCGTGTCCGCACGCTTGCAACACCCGATCTTGTGGCGGCAAAAACCCAGCTCATCATTGCCAATACCTACCATCTCTGGCGCACCCTTGGCGACGAGGGGTTGAAAACCTATCAGGGTCTCCATGCGGCGATGCAGTGGCCGTATTCGCTCATGACCGATTCGGGAGGATTCCAGGTGTTTAGTTTGGGCATCGCGCGCGAACAAGGGGTGGGCAAGGTTGCCGGCGGGGCACATACCGAACTCTCAAGAATGCCGGAAAAAAATCTGGTCCGCATTACGGAAGATGGCGTACATTTTTTTGAAGACGACCATGAATGTTATTTGGATGCGGAAACCTCCATCCGTATCCAACAGCAGCTCGGTGCGGATATTATTCTTGCGTTTGACGAGCCGACCTCACCTCTGCATGATATTGCATACACGCGGTGCGCGATGGAGCGGACGCACCGATGGGAAGCCCGCTCGCTCGCGGCGCGCAGTTCCACGCAACTTCTCTACGGTATCGTGCAAGGCGGTCCGTTTGAGGAGTTGCGGCGCGAGAGCGCGCACGCTATTGCCGGTATGCCGTTTGACGGGTTTGCCGTGGGCGGAGCATTTGGCAATAGTTTTGGTAGTGCGCGTATACATATGAAAAAAGAACTCTCATGGGTGAGTCCTTTCTTACCCGAAAACAAGCCGCGCCATCTGCTTGGTATAGGTCTCGTGGAAGACCTTTTTGACGGTGTCGCCGCAGGTATGGATACGTTTGACTGTGTGGTACCGACGCGTGAGGCGCGCCACGGCAGTATCTGGACTCGGGCGGGACGGCTTGATATCAAACGTGGACGGTATGTCAACGACACAAGCATTGTTGATCCGGAATGCGGCTGTCCTGTCTGCACGCTTCAGCGCACGACCAAAGCGGAACTTTATGCGCTCTTTCATGAAAAAAATGAGGAGGCGGGGCGGCGCGCCTCATTGCACAATCTCTTCTTTTTTAATAATCTGATGGAGGAGATCCGTCGTGCCGTACGTGAAAAAAAACTTGATGAGCTCAAGGCGCGTTATCTTTCCCGATCCGCCGCATCGTCGTTTTCATGAAAATTTTCCCATTATGAAAGTACCTAAGGAGGCAAAACGCGTATTTAAAGGAGTTATTTTTGACACCTACCACTGGCGGCAAAAGATGTTTGACGGCTCGTTTGAAATATTTGAAATGCTTGCCCGCCGCCCAGTAGCCGATACTATTGTGACGGTAGGAGAGCGCATTATGGTTCTTATGCAGAGGCAACCGCGTCGTCGCGAGTATCCCTCGCTTCCCGGCGGGGGAATTGAAGTGGGCGAGCGTCCGATGGCTGCCGCGCGGCGTGAACTTCTTGAGGAGACGGGATATACGGCGAAGCGATTTCGTCTTATCTGCCGTTCTGACGGTAATTTTAAGATACACCAGCCGGAATATCTTTATGTTGCGGATGACTGTCGCAAAATCGTCGCGCCGGCGCTTGATGCGGGTGAAAAAATCAACGTAACCTTCGTCTCATTTGACGAATTCCTGCAGTTTTGCCGCCGCGACGATTTCGCCATTTCAGCGAAAACGCGCATGATGCTGTACGAAGCGCTGGTGGATAAGAAGAAAAAAACAGTGTTAAAAAAGCTTATTTTTCCATACTAGTATAACATCATCGTTACGCATGACTTCCCTATCTCGTCAGCCATTTCTCGGTGGGCATGTTTCGGCCGCGGGAGGATTTACGATGGCGATTGATCGCGCGGAGGAGATCGGCGCGGATGCCATTCAAATCTTTGGTGCCTCCCCGCGGCAGTGGCATGCGCGCATGCCGACTAAAGAAGAAATCACCGCCTATCGCACGCGGTTGGAAAAAAGCCGCGTAAAAAAAGTGTTTCTTCACGGCGCCTATCTGGTGAATCTCGCCAGTCCTGATGCCGAGACGCGCAAGAAATCAATCAAGAATCTGACGGCGCATCTCAAGATTACGGATCTTATCGGAGCCGACGGACTCATCTTTCATGTCGGTTCCGGCAAAGAATTGCCTAAAAAAGATGTGTTTGACCATGTCGCAGTCGCCATTCATGATGTCCTTGCCGCAGTGCCCGGGCACACGCCGCTCCTCATGGAAAACGCTGCGGGAGGAGGGCAGAAAATAGGCGCCCTGCCGGATGACTTTGCCGCGATTCTCAAGAAAGTTCCCTCATTGCGTCTGCGCATCTGCTTTGACACTGCGCACGCGTTTGAAGCGGGGATTATTGAGCGCTACGAACCGGCGAACATAAAAAAACTTTTTGACGTCTGGGACGCGACGGTTGGACTTGAACGAATCAATGCCCTGCACATCAATGACTCAAAGACCGCCTACAACTCGCACCATGACCGCCATGAGAATCTGGGCAAGGGCTTTATCGGCATTGCCGGGTTTAAAAATCTTGCAAAAGAAAAGCGCTTGGCACATGCGGCGTGGCTGTTGGAAGTGCCGGGATTTGCCAATGAAGGACCGGACAAGAAAAATATGGACATTCTCCGCTCATGTTTTGCTCCGGCACGGCGCGCGTAACGGAAGATCATCGGTTTTACCGGTTTAGTTTTCTTGATCGCAAGAATGCGATTGCGCCTGCGGTAACGGCGGTGCTATACTGACGGTGTCAAGAAGCTTCTTAAAAAGAAAAGGTCGAGCTCTATCGGCGTATTGTTCCCCTACAAAGATATTCTCGTGCCATACGCCGAGATCAAAAAAAATCATCAGACCGTATGTCCTTCTATGGTTATTAAAAACAAAATTTGGATTCCTCTGGTTGCAGTTGTCGCCGCTCTTGCCGCAGGCCTTGTATTTTCGCAGAGCGGCTCGGTGGATGACTTCGGATCGGTTACCACTACATCGGCTCACCCAAGAGTGTTCCAACCAGCCGCGAGTGCTGATCCCGACGAGGCGATAACATCGCTCTTCACGGCGGATACCGCAGAAGATGCCCTTCTCAAAGAGGATGAGCGCGAGGCGTCGGATCTGGATGCTGAAACCCAGATTCTTGATAACCCTGATCAACTCTTCAATGAAATCAATTACTAGCATGCGACGCATTACTACGGTGGTTACCGGGATGGTTTTGGTGGTGATGCTCATGACCGCGGGTACGGTTTTCGCCGTCTTTCATTCTGTGGGGAGCGACAGTTCTCCCACGGCGTCTCCTCCCGTCCGCGGCGGTATACTTAAGCGCGCAGGAGATGCGGTGGGGAAAGATAAACAACAAGATGATAGACAGGGAACAGGAGTGCGTGCGGATAAACCCGGAGGATTTTGCGCTCGCATTGACGAGCTTATTGCAAAAACGGAAAAGGAAATCAGCGGACTTTCGGGAAAAGTGGACACGCACCGCGCGGAGCAGGTCGGCAAGATTGAAGATCATAGACAAAATCGTGACCTTGCGAGGGAGAAAGATCGCTCCCGGCGTGATGCTACATTCTTGGCACATATTGCCAAGCTCAAGGAGCGTGCCGATACGGACGCTAAAAAACAGGCAGTCGCGTCGTACGAGCAAATAATTACTGCGGCACTGGCGGGAAAACAGACCTCGGTAGACGCGATAACTGCCGCTTATCGGACTGCCGTGGATAAAGCCGTTGCCGATCGGCAAGCTGCGCTCCGGGCTGCGGTAAGCGTGCTTACCGCTACGGTGAAGACGGCGGAAGAAAAGGCAAGAACCGACTGTGCCGCCGGCATTGCCGATGCAACGATTCGAACCGCGTTCATGCAGGCAATCAAGGCCGCACGCCAACGGCTCACTACGGATCGTAAAGCTGCGGAACGAGTGAGAAGTGCGCTTGCTGTTGTGGCGACGGCGCGACAACAATCCTTAAAGACAACCGATGAGGGCTTCCGCGCTAGCATTGAACTGGCGCGACAAGCGATTGAGGCGGCATTTGGTAAAACCTTGAAGAAGGAGGCCACCCCGTCCGCGGCAGACCAAACGAACCAGTAGCTGAGGGCTTAGGGTACCCGCCGGCGGTGGTAAAAGACGGCAATCAAAACTCTGCCCCGATAAAAATTACGGCGGGGTTTTTGATTTCCAAGATATTTTTTGGACAACCCTGCGTTCAGGCGTTAGAATGGAAACGATGAATAGCATGCCTGAAAAAATGGAAGGAAAGCATGAACGGCGATACGCGCGCATGGATCACGCGATCATCAACCAAACGATCGGCTATGTCGTTGCCGCGCTCGGACTTGTTGCGGGTCTTGCGTGGAACGATGCGGTACGCTCGCTTATTGAACACCTTTTTCCTCTTGCCACGACAACCGTCTCGGCAAAGTTCGTCTACGCGGTTCTCCTGACGCTTGTTATCGCGCTCGTGAGCATTCATCTTGTTAAATTGCAAAAGAAAGATACCGAATAGACAAGTATCTCTTCCGCAAAAACGTCAAAATTCTATACCAGCGTTGCACCGATTATCGCGGAATATCCTCGCGCAAGTTCGGCGTCCGTCAGCGAACGACGTCCCCCTAGAATCGCTTTTTTGATAGCCAGACTGCCATGCCCCGTCTTTACGAGGAGTGGGAAGTTTTCGTTGTGCCAGACATAGCCGGCAGAACCCGGTGCCGGCGTATCGGTAACGGCAAGCGCCTCTTCAATCTTAAGACGGTAGATATTCGTTCCCGGCCATATTGTCCACACACCCGGCCAGGGGTTCAGCGCACGCACCATCCGATCTATGCTTTCTGCCGGACGATCCCATACCGCGCGGCCGTCGTTGCGCTTTAATATTTTTGAAAATGTCGCCCGCTCATCGTTTTGTGCAACGGGACTTATTTTTTCTGAAAGGTAGTCCGGAATCGTCTCAACAAGCATAGCTGCGCCAAGCTCCGCAAGTGTGTCATGGAGCACGGGATAGGTCGCGCGTGGCGGCAGGGGAATGGTGCGCTGTGCCATAATCGGTCCGTGATCCATAAGCTCATCAAGAAGCATAATACTCACACCCGTACGCTCGTCCCCCGCCATGATTGCCGACTGAATAGGGGAGGGGCCGCGCCATTTTGGTAGTAATGAGGGGTGAATATTGAGCGTACCGCGCGGAGCGAGGTTGAGAATACTGTGCGGAATAATTTTCCCGTACGCTGCGACGACAAAAAGCTCCGCGGACGGAACTTCTTCGGCAAACTGCTTCGCGTCAAATCCTTCCGGCTGGAATACGGGAATACCCAAACGCTTCGCCGTGACTTTAACGGGCGGCGGCGTTATTATTTGGTCCCGCCCCGCCGGTTCGTCTGGCCGCGTTACGACACCAACGACCGAATAGCCGTTCTTTACCAACGCCTCCAGCGCTGGCACGGCAAAGAGGGGAGTGCCGAAGAAGAGGAGGGGAGTAGTGTTGACAATATTTTTATTTTGATTTATCATACAATGGTGAGTTCCTCTTCTATATCCTTTCAGAGGAGTTGAAGTATGCAACAGGTACAAACGTGGCAGGACAATCCCAATCATTGGCGTACTGTGCAAGCAACACGGATTCAGGATGGTTACGACGACGATGTCAATGTGAGTGCGGTGCAAGAGGCGATTGACGAATTGCGCGAGGGCAAACCCGACAAGGCCATCGCCAAGTTGGAGATATGGCAGGAGTTTGCCTACGAGGATTCTGCACGAGACCCTCAACAGCTCGCAGTGGAGCTAGAGACATCGGTTGAGATGGCGCTTGGTAGTATTGAGATTGCCGCAAGCGATGCCAAGCGTCTCCTCGGTTGGATAAGAGCTCTGCGGTCGTAGGCGGGAAGCGGGAAATCTCGTGAGCGGGTCAACAGGGGACGGATGCCAAGGCATCCGTCCCTATTTTTTTGTTTCCAGCTTATCCGGTTTATCCGCAATGTCCAACCACTCGTCCACCTTATCAATAAAAAGCGTACCGTCCAGATGGTCAAGTTCGTGCTGGATAACGCGCGCGAAAAATCGAGATGCGCCGCGCGTGAATTTCTTACCCTCCTCGTCGTACGCCTCAACCGTTATCTTCTCGCTCCTCCCCACCATGCCGTATTTTTTTGGTACGGACAAGCATCCTTCGGGCGCATGAATCTTCCGGCGCGCGACTTTTTTGACGACAGGATTGATAAAAACATAATACTTCCACGGGCGCGGTTCGTATATAAGCTCATCCCCATGCTCACCCGTTTTTTTCTTGTGCTCCTCGCGCCGTCGCTCAAGTTTATCAATCTCCTCCGCCTCTTCGGAAACAATAAAAAGGCGCACAGATCTGCCGACTTGGGGCGCGGCAAGACCCACGCCGTCAGCGGTATTTTTTAAAGTCTCGCACATGGCGGCAATGAGGTCCTGTACCGCCTCGCCGGTCATGTCAGCTGGTGAGAGAGGAGCCGCAGACGCGCGAAGAACGGCGTGCGGATTTTTAAGAATGGGAAGTGGTGCGGTGGGGGGCATGTTTTTTTGGCAGGTGCTTTTTTGACAATGCTGTGTGGATTGTTTTTTTCTTGCGTATAGGTTTTTTCTTTTTTCTTGGAAGTGGGCGGAGCCCTCGAAGAGGACGGAGTCCCCGCAGAGCGGCAAAAAAATACTTGCCTCTGGCGTCTGACGGCAGGTCGGACTTTTCCAAAACACGGCGGAGAAGACCTCGTAAATCAGACTCGCTATAGCGCACCGCGACACCCAAATACGAACCAAACCGCCCGAGCTCGCCCAAGGAGCGCGCCAAGTCGTCGGCAAGCAGATGGACGCGCGAATGAAGTTTTTTGTCCGGCGTAAGGCGCATAAACTATGGCACTAAGAGAATCATCCTCGTTTATCCTAGCAAAAATGTCCCATTTGAACAACATTGATTTTTGAGGTATAATAAATTTATGAAAGTTCACTTTGTCGGTATCGGCGGCATAGGCGTCAGTGCGCTTGCAAGGTATTATCGTGCCGTGGGGCATACTGTAAGTGGCTCGGATGCCGTGCCATCGGAGATTACCGCGGAGCTTGCGCACCGTGGTGTTGGCGTTGTTATTGGCGAACATACGGCGGAAAATATTCCCCCGTCCGTGGATCGCGTTATCCACACCGCAGCCGTTTTACCGGAAAATCCTGAGCTTGCCGCCGCACGGGAGAGAGACATTCCTGTCCACAGTTATGCCGAGGCGATCGGGGAACTGACGCGTCACCAACGCACTATTGCCGTCTCCGGTTCTCACGGCAAGAGCACAACCACGGCACTTATTGCACTCGTTCTTGAAGAGGGATATTTTGATCCGACCGTTATTATTGGCACCAAACTTCGAGAGTTCGGCGGTACCAACTTTCGGCAGGGAAAAGGGCCGTTTCTCGTTCTTGAGGCAGATGAGTGGAATAAATCGTTCCTCAATTACAGCCCGTACGCGGTTGTCTTAACTAATATTGACGCGGAACATCTTGATACGTATGGCACTATTGCAGACGTTGAAGAAGCTTTTCACGAGTACCTTCTCAAAGTTCCTAAGGACGGCTTTATCGTAGCAAATGCCGATGACGAGCGCATCCGGCATATTACCCGCGATATTCCTGCGCGCATCGTGTGGTATTCACAAAAAAATCCCGTTGCCGAGACCGTTAAGCGTACCCTCAAAATATCAGGTCGGCATAATCTCGCCAACGCACTTGCCGCACTTCATCTGGGGCGGGAACTTGGTATCAGCGAGCCAGCTATTCTCAAGGCACTGGGAAGTTATCACGGTGCGTGGCGGCGTTTTGAGCTCAAAGGCATCAAGAATGGTGCGTATATCTTTGCCGACTACGGACACCATCCGCGTGAGATCGCGGCAACGCTCGCCGGTGCTCGTGAGCGTTTCCCTTCCCGCCGTATCTGGTGCGTCTACCAGCCGCACCAGTATGCGCGATTGAATCATTTATGGAATGATTTCCTTGATGCGTTTGACGGTGCGGATCGCGTTACACTCCTTCCCGTCTATACCGTTGCAGGTCGTGAGGTTGAAAACCATCCTACACACACCTCGGAGAAGCTCGCTGCCGCTCTTACCGCGCGGGGGAGATATACGGAATATCTTCCATCGTTTGGTGTGGCGCATAAATATCTCGCGCGCGATATCCGCGCCGGCGATGTCGTTCTCTTTATGGGCGCGGGAACTATTTACGATCTCACAAACGATTTTCTCGCCGTAGCGTAAGTGCGGATACGCCAACCGTTTTTCTTTGAGGGTGATGGGTCAGTTGACCTGCATGGACGCTTCTGCAATAATGAACGAGATGCCTCCCTCCGTACCTGGAAAAAATCTTACGCGAGTCCTGTCAGCTCTCACAGCTCTCCTTCTCATCGGGGCGAGTTTTTTTGCCGGCGCATGGTGGGGAACTGCCAACCGTCCCGCGGTGGAGCGCATTACCAATATACTGCATAAAGAACAGCCCGCGAATTTTGCGGATGTTGATTTTAATCTTTTTTGGGATGTCTGGACGCGCCTGGAGAGCAAGCATGTTGACAAGGGTACCATTGATCGCAAAAAAATTCTTTATGGTGCCATCGCCGGCATGGTCGGTTCGCTTGGCGATCCATATACCGAGTTTTTCCCGCCGGCCGAGACAAAGCAATTCCAGCAGGATATCAAAGGGTCGTTTGAGGGTATCGGTGCCGAAATCGGCATCCGTAAGGGATTCCTTACCATTATTGCACCGCTCAAGGGAAGTCCGGCTGAAGCGGCGGGGCTCAAGTCCGGCGACAAGATTCTCAAAATAGCCGATCGTATTACGGCGGATCTTAATTTGGATGAGGCGGTCCGGCTCATCCGCGGTCCCAAGGGTACGACAGTTGCATTTGTGATTGCCCGCGAAGGTGAGCAAAAACCACTCACCATCACCGTCACGCGCGATACCATAAAGGTTATTATCTTGGAGACGGAAAAAAAGCAGGATGGCATTTTTGTGATCAAACTGTATCACTTCAGCGAGAATGCGCCTGACGAATTCCGCAAGGCGGTTCAGGAGTTTCGCTCGAGCGGCGCAAAAAAACTCGTGCTTGACATGCGCAACAATCCGGGCGGCTACCTCACCGGCGCGGTTGATATTGCGAGCTGGTTTCTCTCCTCGGGCGAGATTGTCGTCAAAGAACAGTTTTCGGACGGCACCTCTGACGCCTACCGGTCAAGCGGCTATCAGGGGATTCAGGATATTCCGGTGGTTGTTCTCATTAATCAAGGTTCGGCATCTGCCTCCGAGATTGTTGCCGGAGCGCTCCGAGACGTGCGCGGTTTCAAACTTGTCGGTCAGAAATCATTCGGCAAGGGCTCGGTACAGGAGGTGGAGAACCTGGCGGAGAATTCCTCCATTAAGATCACAATCGCCAAGTGGCTCACGCCAAAAGGAGGCGAGATTAACGGCAAGGGTCTTGAGCCGGATGTCGCGGTTGAGATGAAGCCCGATCAGAAAGACAACGAAGACCCGACGATGGATAAAGCGTTGGAAATCCTGCGGGGGATGAAATAATGAGTTATGTGTATCGGATTATGAAAGTCGCCGTAGGTTCGCACAATCCCGCAAAAATAGAAGCTGTACGCATGGCGTTTTCGGCTGTCTGGCCGAACGAGGAGTGGGAGGTTTTTGGCACAGCCGTCTCTTCCGGCATCGCCAATCAGCCCATGAGCGATGAGGAGTCCATCCGCGGAGCGCAAAACCGCGCCCGTGCCGCCCGCGAGAGTGCAGGTGCTGATTGGGGCGTAGGGCTTGAAGGGGGACTACACTGCGTGAATGAGCGGTATTTTGACTGCGGATGGATCATTGTTTCCGATTCTGCTGGTAATGAGGGTATCGGCTCCACGGCGCGCATAATCGTGCCGGAGCGCGTTATGGCGCTTATCCATCAAGGTAAGGAACTTGGCGATGTGAACGACGAGCTCTTCGGTGTAAAAAATTCAAAACAGCACGAGGGGTACTTTGGTTTAATGACGAAAAACGCCATGACCCGTGCGGGAACATATCGCGACGGCGTCATCGTGGCGCTCTCCCGCTTCGTCCATCCGCATTTGTTTGATGAGTAAGAGTATCGCTGTGCCTGTATGAAAGTCATTCTTTTGAGAGATATTCCAAGTTTGGGACAGCGCGGCGCGCTCAAAGACGTAAGCGCGGGGCATGCGCGCAATTTTCTTTTGCCCCGCGGACTTGCGCGTGCCGCGACACCCGGTGATTCTCGGGTACTAGAACAAACGCACCAACATAAAGAAAAACACACCGCCGCGGCACAATCCGCGTATCACGATACCGCCCAGCGACTGGCCGGCATCACGCTTATGTTTACCCGGAAAGCTTCGCCGACGGGCACACTCTTTGCCGCACTTGGTGCGCAGGATATCCGATCGGTATTGATGCGAGAGTATGCCATTACCGTTAACGAAGAATGGATTATTTTTACCGAACCGATTAAAAAAATAGGTACGTATGAAATTACCATTCATTTTCCTTCCGGTGAAAAAGGAATGATCAAGGTGCAGGTAAACACGGAGTTGTAAGGAGATTTATCAAGTATGGCAAAATACATTTTCGTATGCGGCGGGGTCATTTCAGGCGTCGGGAAGGGGATTACGACCTCGTCCATCGCGCTTTTATTACAATCCAGCGGCTACCGCGTAAGCGCGATTAAAATTGACCCCTACATCAATGTGGATGCCGGGACGATCCGCCCGACGGAGCATGGCGAGGTATTCGTCACCGACGATGGCATGGAGACGGACCAGGATATCGGGAATTACGAGCGCTTTCTGAACCACGATATCCTCGGGATGAATTATATGACGACGGGGTCGGTCTATCTGACCGTCATTCAGCGTGAACGGAATCTTGAGTATAACGGCACTACGGTTGAAGTCGTACCGCACATTCCCCACGAGATTATCCGGCGCATCGAATATGTGGCACATGCGACACGATCAGATTTTGTTTTAATAGAAATCGGCGGGACGGTAGGGGAGTACCAGAATCTTATTTTTTTGGAAGCGGCGCGCATGATGCGCATGCGTTCGCCGCAGGACGTGTTGTTTGTACTCGTCTCATATTTGCCGGTACCGCCAAAAATCGGGGAGATGAAAACCAAGCCGACCCAGCTTGCCGCGCGGATGTTGAATGAAGCGGGGATTCAGGCGAATATTATCGTGTGTCGTTCTGACCATCCTATTGATATCGCCCGCAAGGAAAAGATCTCTCTCTTTTGCAATATCGGCACCAGCCAGGTCATTTCCGCTCCCGATGTTGACTCCATCTACGAAGTACCGCTCAATTTTGCGGACGAGCACCTCACCGAATCGCTTCTGGCACAGGCATCCCTGCCTGTGCGCACGCCGGATATGTTGACATGGCATACACTGGTGGAGACCATCCGCGGTGTCACCAAGCCCGTGCGTATTGCCATTGTCGGCAAGTATTTCCAGACGGGCGACTATGTTCTTTCGGATTCTTACATCTCCGTCATTGAGGCGATTAAACATGCGAGCTGGAAAAACGGCGTGAAGTCCGAAATCACCTGGCTCAACGCGGAGGAGTACGAACAGGATCCAAGCATACTCGCCAACCTTGATGCATACGATGGCGTCATTGTTCCCGGAGGTTTTGGCAGGAGAGGTGTTGAGGGAAAGATTTTCGCCGTCCAGTACGTCCGCGAGCACAAAATTCCCTATCTCGGTCTCTGCTACGGACTCCAAATGGCGGTTATTGAATTTGCCCGCAATGTCTGCGGCATGTCCGATGCGCATACAACCGAGGTAAATGCCGCTACGCCCGATCCTGTCATTGATACGATGGCGGAACAGGTCGCCAACATCAAGGAAAAGCGGTTGGGCGGTTCTATGCGACTTGGAGCGTACCCGTGTACACTTACTCCCGATACTATCAGCGCCCGCGCTTATGGCACAGAGAGCATTAGTGAGCGGCATCGCCATCGCTATGAAGTAAATAACGCTTATCGCGACCGGCTTGCCAACGGAGGACTCGTTTTCGCCGGTCTCAACCATGAGCGTGACCTGGTGGAAATTATTGAACTTCCCGTATTGGACCAACCATCGGGGCATCCGTTTTTTGTAGCAACCCAATTCCATCCGGAACTCAAATCGCGTCCTCTGGCACCCCATCCCTTATTCATCGCGTTTATTCAGGCCGCGATTGCAAAAAGAGAGAAATCTGCATAGAAAAAAGCGGCACAAAACCGCTTTTTTCTGAATCAATCGTACTACCGTGAATCTTTGTTATATCGCCGGTACGACCGTCACAACTTTTGCGCGGCGAAGCGTTCCATCAAAACGGATTTTACGCTTGGTCAGAAACTTCACTATGCCGTCACGCATTGCATATAGCGTATCGTCGCCGCCCCGCTTGACGCCCGTTCCGGCAAGAAACTTTGCGCCGCGCTGGCGGATAAGAATATTGCCGGTCTTGACGATCTGACCATCTGATTTCTTGATGCCAAGATACTTCGGCTGTGCATCGCGTCCGTATTTGGTTGAACCGCCTGATTTAGTATGTGCCATAAGGCAAAAAAATTACCCACTATATCTAAAAAACCGACAAAGGCATGATAGCAAAAGGGTACCGAAAAGTCAAAGAGGTGTTTGAGGAACACCGGAGCGACTTTTTTATAGCCGCCATCATCTTTCTGACCGCGCTGGCGAGCTTTGGTTTGGGGCGCCTTTCCGTCATCTGGCCTCGTTCCGATCCTCTTACGATCAGCGATTTGCCATCTAGGGACTCTTCTTCTCCTGCCATCCAAGCGGCTGTGGACATTCCACCCCTAAAAAATAATCCTGATAATACGACGACGGTACGCGGCGTCGCTCAATCTGTTGCAGGGGAGGGGAGATATGTTGCCTCAAAAAGCGGTACGCGTTATCATTTCTCATGGTGTCCAAGCGCGCTTAAAATAAAAAAAGAAAATAAGCTTATATTTGCCACCGCGGCAGAGGCGCGCGCAAAAGGATATACGCCTGCCGCCAATTGCCCGGGTCTTGATTGACTTGCTTCCTGAATCGTATTTCAATATGGTGAGGATGGGAAAAAGATCCTTGAAAGCGAAAACATGCATCCCTAAGGAAGGGAGACTGATGCTGAAACAGATTACTATCGCTCTTCTGCCGCATGACAAAAAGTCCTTGGAGCGAATCTCCGCCGAACGGCACTTGGTTTCCGATATTATCATAGAACGGCTCATTGCCCTGATTCGTCTGGGTCTGGCAGGACAACTTGTCCACTGGCCATCGCGGGCAAAAATGGAAGAGGTGATAGCGCGGACGCGAACGCACATCCAATTAATCCGTATACCTGCTATCCTTGAGAGCGGCGTATATGAAGAACTCACGGAAACATTAAAAAACAATGAGAGAGAGCTCTTGAGCGCCCATCTCTTTCATCAGGCGCTTCTGTTATTCCTCGTCGCCTATCCTCCTCCGGAAAAGCAAAAAGCCATCCCCAGCGGCTAAAAAACTGACACACCGAAATGGAATTTTCGGTGTGTCTTTATGAAATACCGTTGCATGGAAATAGCGGGATATTTTTATAGCACCGCGTCTTCATCCTTTGTCGCATCTCCATCCTTCTCCACCACGCCCGCTCCTTTAGCCGAGGATGCGGAAAGTACCGTATATTCGCGCGCCACCCGCCGCGCCTCCTCCACCGCAATGCGCGCTTCCGCCGGAAGTTCTTTAAGGATTTTCTTAAGCTTTGTCTCATCAGCTTTCAGGATGGTCTCCCACATGCCGAGCGGTTCCAGCGCGGCTTTTATTTTTTCCATATCATAGGCATAACGCTGGGCCGTCTTTTTGGCGATCACGCCGCCGGCACCGAATATCCGGGTAACTCGCTCCTGTTCCATGTACGCTTTTATCGCTACCTGCAGTCTTGAGATCTTCTCCTTGTCCTCTTTCTCACGTTTTTTTATGGCGAAATATTCCGCCATCGCAGAGTCAATTTCATCTTTTTCCAATGTTTTTCCGTCTGCTTGTTTCTTATACAGATGTCGCCATGCGGGGCAGAGCGGGCGATAGCCGCACCAATTGCAGAGCGGTCCGGGCACGGGTTCAAACGGTTTTCCTGTGCGTAGGCGCTCTTCTATTTCAAAAATTGTTTTTAAAAAATACTCCTTCGTCTCTGCGGCGGTTTTTTGATTTGCCGTCGTACTCAATTTTTCGCCATGCTTTATGAAGTATAAGCTCAACATTATTTCTTCCGGCTTGAGATGTGGCCACCGATCCTGCAAACCGGTGGCATACAATGAAAGCTGAATGTCGCGATCAATCACTTCTTGCGCGGGCATGCGCTTACTTGTTTTGTAATCAATAATCTCATATCCGCCATCGGGAAGCCGGTCAATGCGGTCAATAATACCCGCAATGGTATGTGTTATACCCGTTTTTTCATCCGTAAGCGTGATGGTAAAGCGCGACTCTAAATCAACCACATGAAAGTTCCATGGCGCGTTTTTTTCGTAAAACCGCTTGAGCATGATGACACCTTGCCGAAAATACGCCTGCTCCTCCGACTCATCCCACGGCGACTTCTGAAAATCCCACGCCGCGTCTTTATTAAAATTATCCAGTTTTGGCCAGTTTGCGCGGAAGTGTTCAACCACCTCGTCCAGCGTAGGGAAGAGGGGATCGCGGGAGAACATAAATCGGAGCGTGCTGTGAATAAGCGTGCCGAAAATCGCCTCCCGCGATTTGGGAACGCGAATCTTCTCCACTTCTTGAAAATAATACCGTTGGGGACACTGCTTGTATGTCCCTATTGCGGAATATGAGGTTCGCATGGTATAGATGGTTATAGGTATGTAAGTATACAGCAACTTGACACTTATAGGCAAAAACAGGGGGAGAGCGCAAGGATGGAGAATCACAAAGTTCAACTTATTTTTAGTCCAAGAGCGGTTGCTGGCCTGAAACGTCTCAAAACGCGGATCGGGGCAACTTCCCAAGCGGATACCGTCCGCTACGCGATTGACCTTGTCCTCTGGATTGGTGACGAGATAGACAAAGGGAACACGTTCTGTTTGAAGACAACAGATGGAGAAATTCAAAAAGTCCTGCTCCCATTTATGAGGCCTATGGATTAAATGCGGATCTTTAAAAGAGGGGACTAGGCGTGTCAATTCCAATGTGGCGCGATAAAGGTCTTAAGTACTTTGCCATCTGGCTATTTGGCGGGCTTCCAATTGATGTCTTAGCGGGAACGCTCATTCTACTCGATGTCCTCTATTTTTTTTCATCGGATTCCGTGCTTGCCTCGCCGTTTGCTTTCACGGCCTCCTGCACGGTTCTATTCTGCTTATATTTCTGGTATCTTCGGGATAAAATAGTTCGTCTCTACCTTTATCGCTGGCTCAAATGAAAATAGGAGTAATAGTATGGCTAAAGATAGGCGCTATCAGAAGATTCAGCTTGATGTTTCTCAACGCACCTTTGATCAGCTGAATCGTCTTCAATCCCAAATAGACGCAAGTTCACGAGCAGAGGTGGTCAGAAAAGCCCTTTACATGCTTGATTGGCTCGTGTCAAAAATTAATGAAGGTTCCGAAATAATGACAAAACGAGTAGGTACTGATGAGTTAGTTTCTATAGAATTTCCTCTACTATATATTCACCCAACAGAGAGAACATCACAATGAACACACAAAAGGTTCAGTTTAATCTTAGTCAAACGGCGCTAGATAGTTTGGATCATCTCAAAGAAGAGATTGGTGCATCATCAAGAGCGGAACTCGTTCGATCTGCCATAAATCTAGCACAATGGATTGTGAATGAGATGAAAGAAGGTAATACTATCTGTATAGAAATAAAGGGTGGAGAAATTCAAAAAGTTGTACTTCCATTTATTACGCTATCACGCGTAAAAAACTCAACAGAAAAACAGTAAAACTATATCGGCAGGAAGGGGAGACCTTTCCTGCTTTTTTATTGGGGATCTATGGATCCCCCTTGTGGGGATAACTTGGCTTTTCTCCCTTTACCTAATTGAGTATAATATCCCTAACATCCAATTAATATAAGTATATAGCCCTATGCTTCCTTTCAAAGAAGATTTTCTGTTAAGCATCAAGACGAACAACTACTCGCCCGAGACGGTCTATAATTATGAACGGGATTTGGCGGTATTTGAGTATTTTTTGGAGCATGATGTACGCACCGCATTTTCCGATGTGAGCAAGCGGACTGTTGAACTGTACAAAGCATACCTGACGTCGCGCGACCGCAAGACAGCGGATCATGCCGCCAGCCAACAGGCGCTCGCCGCGGGATCCATTAATCGGACGCTTTCCAGTTTGCGGCGTTATCTGAAGTATCTTATTGAGCTTGATGAAGTATCACCCGTGCCGCCCGAAGCGGTGCGCCTACTCAAGATGCCTAAGAAACACGCGCGTGTCGCGGAACTTGATGACCTCATCCGACTCATCGAGTCCCCCACCGCATATGAAAAAAAGAGGGAAGTGGCGTTACGTAACCGCGCTATACTGGAGATGCTCTTTGCCACCGGTATGCGCATCTCCGAACTCACCGCGCTGAATAAAAATCAACTGGACGCGACGGGAAGAATTTTCATCCGTGGCAAGGGACGGAAGGAGCGTTTTGTCTATTTGACGGAACGTGCTACTCGCTGTATCGCCGATTATCTCAAAATCCGTGGTGACGACTCCCCCGCTTTGTTTCTTCCCACGCGCGGACGTAATAGCGGGAGCGCCAAAGCGCGCATCTCGCCCAATTACGTGCAGATGAAAATAAAACAATATCGTGAGCGGCTTGGTATCAATGTGCCAACTTCGGCGCATTCATTCCGCCATGGCTTCGCGACCTATCTTGCCGAAGAGGGTGCGAACCCCGCCGCCATCCAAATTCTTCTCGGCCATGAGTCGCTTCACACCACCACGCGCTATGTCCATGCCTCGGATGCGTACGCGGAAAAAACGCACAAACAATTCCACCCGTTAAAAAAATAATAGACCTACTGCATAATAATTTTCGTAGCAGAAAGGTTATTATGCAGTAGGTCTAATGAACGACCGATATCGGTAGCACGCATCCGAGAGGAATTATAGATAACGTTCCGGATCAAGATAACCGTTTACGGGAGCAATGGGGAGCGTCATTGGTCGCCCACATACTTTTGATTGAATGGTTTGAATCTGCACCGCTTCCGCGGCATAGAGGCCGAAGTGCAGATGCGGGCCCGTCGCGTAACCTGTCGCGCCCGAGTAACCAATGACCGTACCGCGCACGACGCGCGCGCCCGTTGACGTATTAATAGATGAGAGATGCGCATAAATCGTAGCGAGATGATTGTCATGGCGGATAAGAACCCACTTGCCATAAGACGCTCCCCGGCATCCGACATCCGTATCCCCTACCCCCGCAATCACGCCGCTCTCTGACGAAAGAACGGGTGTGCCGATGGCGGCACGGAAGTCAACGCCGTTATGACCGTAGATGCCTCCATAACCGCCAGTTCGGGCGAATTCCGTGTACCCGAAATGTTGGGTGAGACAATTCTCCGCCTTTGCGCCGGTGGTGCCACAGGACGTGAGAGAGACGCTCGGAAGCGGATATCCGAGTACGCCTCTGCCTTGCGTAGGGATGGATGACGCATCCAAAGTAAATTTGATCTGCTCCTCAATCTTTGTTACCTCATCCTCCAGTGCCGCTTTTTGTTTCTCGCGTGCGACAAGCAGTTGCTGATAGCGCTGTTCCTGATTTCTCGTCTCGGCGAGAACAATTTTTTTATCGACCTGGGTCGTCTCTTGAATTTTTTTGCGTGCGGCAAGTGAACTTTGCAAATCTTCAAGCGCGGCTCTTTTTTCATCCGCTTGAGCACGCTCTTTCTGCAAATCCGCGCGCGTGGTATGGAGTGTGCCCACGGTTGCAAGCATACCGTGTTTTAACTGCGTCAGCGCATCCAGCGCGCTGAAAAAATCGGAAAGCGGTCGACCGCGCACAAATGTTGCAATAATAAACGGCTCCTGCTCCTTGTGGGCGAGCGTGCGCACGGCGTCTGCTAAGCCCGCCTGCAAGCTTGCAATAGAGGCCTGTTTTTTGGCTATCTCCAGAGCCAGTGCTTGAATTTCCAAAACAGTCCGGCTTACTTTACCCTCCGTTACGGCAATATCTCCACGCAACTGGCGGATACTGGCGTCAATGCGGGCAAGTTCTCCTTTGAGCGTTTTTCCTTTTTCCTGGCTCACGACAATCTCCGCGCGGTATTGCCGCGCCTGCTCCTCCAGCTTTGCTATCTCCGCCTTTTTATCATTAATTCCCTTGTAGAGATCCTCCAGCGTTCCGGCATTTACAGAAAGCAACGACAAAAAAACAACCGCACAAAAAGCGGCCAGAGCTAAACCGGTTTTCACTACGGTAACTCTGTGGCTTGTCATGAGCATTTTTTTATCGCCTCACCGATGCGGCACCCCGACTTATCTTTTCCCAAAACTGTCAGTATCTCAAACGGACCCGGCGATATCTTCCGCCCCGACATTGCGGCGCGGAGGGGCCACAAAAGTTCGCCTTTGCTCCCCTCTCCTATCGCGGCAAGAAACGCACGCTCAACATCTGTCGGAGACCATGGCTCTGCTATGCTATTTATGATCTCCGCGCTTCGGTTTAGTGAGGTAAGTATAGCAGAATCGTCCATCATTTTCCATCGGAGCAGTTCTTTTTCGTACACCGGTGGGCGGAAAAAATACTCTGCCGCCGACCCTATTTCTGCAAGTTTTTTGAGCCGCGGCTGTTCCAGCGCTATAACACGCTTAATATATTCTTTTGGGAAGTCGGAATTCGGTAATGCTAATCCCAGATGCGTGTTCAAAAACGGGAGAACAAGTTCGGTCAGTTCAGACACGGATTTCGCGCGAATATATTCGCCGTTCATCCAGTCAAGTTTTTTGACATCAAAAATCGCACCCGACTTCTGTATTTTCTCAAACGAGAAGGCGGCAATAAGCTCACGGTGCGACATGATCTCGCGGTCGTCGCCCGGACTCCAGCCGAGAAGGGCGATGAAGTTCACGAGCGTCTCGGGAAGATAACCCGCATTTTTATAGTCAATAATGGATGTCGCGCCATGGCGTTTGGACAATTTTGAGCGGTCGGGACCCAGAATCAGCGGCAGGTGGGCGTATTCCGGAACCACAAAACTGAGCGCCTCTATAAGGAGCAGTTGTTTTGGCGTATTGGGAATATGATCCTCCCCGCGAATGACGTGCGTAATATGCATCGCATAGTCGTCTACGACAACGGCGAAGTTATAAAGTGGGACATCAATACGTTTGGCGATGGAAAAGTCACCAAGAAGATCAGAATCAAATGAAAGCTCTCCGCGAATGAGATCATGAAAGACGATTTTTCTGCCGAGCGGCGTCTTGAAACGGATAATATAATCTTGCTTTGTTTCCGTGAGTATCTCGGCCTCCCGTGCATCAAGTGCGCGGAATTCGCACATATGAATAGGTGGTCGCTTGGCACCCATAAGTTGTTGGCGCTCGGCAACCAATTCCGCTTCGGAGTGAAAACAATAAAATGCCGTGCCCTCCGTGAGAAGTTTTTTGATGGCGATCACATAGTCCGCCATGCGCTCCGTTTGGCGGTAGGGCGCAAATGGTCCGCCTTGTTCAGGACATTCATCCGGCAGAATCCCCAGCCACCGCAAACCTTCAAAAATATCCGCTTCATATTTTCTGTCCGAGCGCAAAAGATCCGTGTCCTCAATGCGCAAGACAAAACTTCCGCCATACCGTTTGGCGAAGAGGTAATTAAACAGCGCCGTCCGTGCGGTGCCGATATGGAGGTTTCCCGTTGGGCTTGGCGCTATTCTTACGCGAGGTGTTGACATGTAATCTTATTTAATATACAATGTGATTGCTAGAAAACAAGTTCTCCATACCTCCAATGAATCGAGAGGGACACTACCGTGTCGATAGGTCAAGAACAAAAAGGGTTGAGAAGGAGAGGCGCACCCCATTTTAGGCACATCATCGCCGCAAGCGTCTTTCTAGGGGCATGCTCCTCAATAGCATCTTCGTATCTGTTTTTAACACTTAAGATAGATTCCGGACCATCTCTTGTTGCTGGGATGTTGATCGGTCTCGTATTTTTTTGTGTCCCCGTAGTTGCAGGCATATTGCTCTATGCTGCTTGCAATTATCTTGCAGGGAAGCTTACACAAAAACAGTAGATTCTCATATCACACGCAGGGAAGAGGATGCAAAACATCCTTACCACCCTCCCCGCGTGTTTTTTTATTACAGAACTCATAAGCTTGTCCCCTATGCCGTCATTCCGAGCCCCGACTCGTCGGAGCGAGGAATCCCGTTAGTTTTCAGTATACTGAAATTGTACGGGATCCCTCCCTCACGGGACGCCTGCTGGCAGTCACTTCGTTCGGGATGACAACATAGGGACGGACGGGAATGACAGACGGGGGTGCGATTTCATGAACAATCTCATTCCCTCCGAAGCTCCGCCATGTCGTGTTCGCTCGGCATGACCACGCCATGCATGCCGATTTTCAAAATCTCGCGGGCGATGACCTCGGCGGCGTTAATGCGGGAGAATTTCTGCGCGCCCGTCGCCATGCGGTGCAGAAGGTCAGGGTTCGCCATCGCCTTCTTGATTTCGGACAGCATCAGATGAGGCGTAATATTCTCCTCCTCAATGACAATTGCTCCCCCGCTGCCAGCATACTCGTAGGCGTTTGCCCGCTGGTGGTCCTGTGCCGCGTCTTTTAGGGGAATAAGAATCGCCGGTCGTCCCCATGCGGCGATCTCAAAAATAGACCCGGCGCCTGCGCGTGAAATAATCAGCGTGGCGATAAGATAAAAATCGCGCATCCCCTGCTCGTCAAGGAACCCGACCGCATGGTACCGCTCATGGTGCGCGGATTCAAGGATGACGCGTGCCTGCTCCTCCGTCTCTTCAAGACCCTTTGTGCCTGTTTGATGTACGACTTCAAACTCGTCAGTGAGTTCTTTTAAAACACCGAGCACGGTTTCGTTGATTTTTTGCGCGCCTTGCGAGCCGCCGATAATACCGATGACGGGCAACAGAGAAAAGACGCTAAAGTTTTCCCGCGCACCGGCAAGCGATCCTCCTAATATCCGTTTGCGAACGGGCACGCCGACAAGTGCGGTTTTCTCCGGCGGAAAGTAGTCGCTCGCACCAGCGAACGAGACGGCTATGCGGCGCGCGAATCGTCCGGCAAACGTGTTGACCCGACCCGGAACCGCATCCGATTCGTGAATGATAACGGGAATACCAAGTATGCGTGCGGCGACCATTGCGGGAAATGCATCATACCCTCCTTTGGAGAAGATGACATCCGGGAGGAGAAGAAATATGTTCCATGTCCCCCGCAGAACCCCCCCCATGGTGCGGAACGCATCAATAATATTCCACAGAGAAAAATACCGTCGCATCTTGCCGCTTGGTATGGCGATGGTGCGTACGCCCTCATCGCGGAGGAGTTGTGCCACGAGCGGCGCCGATCCCATATAGTAGAGTTCAAGATCAAGGATGCGCTCCTCCTCCGCAATGCGGCGTGTCTCCCGAATGACCGCAAGCACGGGGAAAAAATGTCCGCCCGTTCCTCCTCCGGTAAAAAGTATGCGCATAAAGAAAAATGATGCGAATTACGGACGATCGGTGAAGGTGGGAATAAAAACCGCGACCTTACAAGTATACCACCGCTTACGTCAGCGCGTGGCATATTTTGAGATATTCAGCAAAATACCGATACTGGCAAGCGTAATGATAAGCGAGGTGCTACCATAGCTCACAAATGGAAGAGGGATGCCGGTCAGCGGCAGAAGGCCGGAGATCGCCGCCATATTGATGAATGCTTGTACCATAATGCCGATGGAAATGCCGGCGGCAAGCAGTTTGCCAAAACCATCCGGTGCGCGTTCCGCGATGCGCATCCCCCGCCAAAACAGTATGCTGAACGCCACAATCAGGAGAAGCGCGCCAAGGAATCCCATCTCTTCGGCAAAAACGGCAAAAATGGAGTCGCCGATCGGTTCGGGAAGATAATGATATTTTTGGATGCTCCTGCCAAATCCCAAGCCGAAAGAACCGCCGGAACCGATTGCGATAAACGCCTGATTGATCTGGTAGCCGATTCCCTGCGGATCAAGATCGGAATTGAGAAAGACCAGAATACGATGCGCGCGATATGGCTCAAACTGGACAAGCATGAAGAATATCAGGGCGCCGAGCACGACGAGTATCGCCATTTGGGAGACCTTGCCTCCGCCGAGAAAGTAAAGCAGGCCCGCCGTTATGATAATGATACCAAGCGTTCCGATATCCGGTTGCATAATGAGAAAAATACCGATGACGCCGAGCATCACCACGAACGGAATCATACTGTACGCCACGCTCGCCAGTGCGCGCCGTCGCGCATCAAGCCAGCTCGCAAGATACATAATGAACGAAAGTTTGAGCAGTTCCGAGGGCTGGAAAGTTAGCGCACCGAACGCAAGCCACCGGCGCGCGCCGCCATAGGCATAACTTATCTTAGGAAAAAAAACGAGCATGAGCAACAAGAGAGAGACGAGTATCGCGGGCAATGCGACACGGCGCCACACGCGATAGGGAATGTATTGGCATACGAAGAGCGCGCCGACTCCTCCCAGTCCGCCGAAGAGCAGTTGGTGCACGGTGTAGTGCCCGAGGGAGCCGAAGTTTTTTTGCGAAATGACCATGGATGCCGAGGCGAGAATGAGCATGCCTCCGATGAAGAGGGTGAGGGTAATCCATAAGAGTTTCCGATCAAGCGCATGCGGTTTCATAAAGAAGCGAAGGGAACGCGCCTAGTTTTTTTTAATTTTTCTACGGCCTCTGCAAACATGTCGCCGCGATTAAATTCATTCGTGAAAAGTCCGAAACTTGTCGCACCCGGACTTAAAATAATCCAGTCTCCCGCACGCCGTCCCCGCCACGCCTCGTCTATCGCGTCGGTCATGGTCTTTGCGTCGTGAATCTCCCGAAGGCGGGTATGGTCTTTTTTCTTTGCCAACATCATGCGGATGCTATCGGTCGCCGTTCCGGGCAGGAGGATAAGTACATCAACATATTCCGCAACGACACGGACAAATTCGGTAAAATCAAGCTTTTTGTCCTGCCCGCCAGCGATGAGTACCAGCGCATGCTCTCTCGCACGCGGTCGAAATCGCCGTAGTGCCGCAATGGTCGCATCGGGCACGGTCGCGGTCGTGTCATTAACGAACGAAACGCCGCCAATGCTCGCAATAATCTCCTGGCGCGCCGGCAAACCGCGGAATGAGGCGAGTACCCGTTCAATTACGCCGAAGGGAATACGCTCGTGGCGCGCCACGGCAATGGCAAGCCCGACCGCTGCGCGGTAGTGTTCGCCAAGTCGGTTATCAATAAGCGGCAGAAATTTTTTTGGCGCAGCCGGCGCCTCAACATGCGCACAGGTCTTCTCCGCCATGTGCCGCAGTGCAGTATCATTGGGGTTAATGTAGAGATAATCGTCCTTTTTTTGAAATGCGAAAATGACCTCCTTGGCGTGTTGGTATGCAGCCATCGTCGGATGCCAGTTGAGATGATCGCGCAGGATATTCGTCATGACGGCAATGTGCGGACTGCGCCGCTCGCTCCGCAAATCCTCCAACTGGAAACTAGAGAGTTCTAAGACGACCGTATCGCCTCGCCGCAGGGACTCGGCAAATTCCAGCACCGAGCGCCGGATATTGCCGCCCAGGTACACGCGGCGTTTTTTGGTGCGCAGGAATTTCCAGATGAGCCATGCGGTTGTGGATTTGCCGCGCGTGCCCGTCACGCCGATGATGCGAGCCGGACAGATGCGGAAAAAAATACCTAGATCGGTGGTAACGGAAATACCGGCGGCGCGTGCGGCGGCAAGATACGGCGAGTCGGGGCGTACTCCGGGATTTTTGAGAATGAGGTCGGTATCAGTAAAATCTTTTTCACGATGCTCGCCCAAAACATACGCGACGGTAGGGCAAGAAGCAAGTGTGGTAAGTGAGGGTTGAAGAACGACGCGCGTCCGCAGATCCGTTACCGTCACCAGTGCCCCATGGCGTACCAGAAACTTCACCGTCCCTACCCCGCCGCCGTGCAGTCCAAGTCCCATGACAAGCACCCGTTTACCGTGAAAATCAATTGGAGTATCTGGTGTGGTTTTTTTCATAAATATCTCAGAAACTGTCTAAAAACTCTTCTTCGTTACGAAAGTGCAGAATTTTGAGCGAGCCAAGGAAAGACGACGCAGGCGTATAGAGGTACTATACGTCAAGGAGGACTGACGAAGGCGGAGCCGAAATCCTGCGCTTGCAGTAGGAGAGGGCGTTTTTAGACAGTTTCTTATACATTCCGTCAAACACCTCAAATACACCGCCCTGAGCCCGCAGGAGGAGTATTTTTGTGCCATCCGTGCTACTCTTGTTCTTAACCTCGCCGAAGCGGCACGCCTGCGCGGGCACTCATATGCCTCCCCTCTCCGACCGCAACTCTGCCGTTGATAATCACCCACGAAAGCCCTGCGGGATAGTGAAAGGGTGAACGGTAGGTCGCGCGGTCACGGAAAAGTTTTTTATCAAAAACGACCACATCAGCTTTCGCGCCCTTCCCGATGCGTCCGCGATTGGCGATTCCCAGCTTCTGTGCGGGAAAAGTAGTCATCTTGCGGATGGCATTGGCGGGGGTTAGTTTTTTACTGTCGGTGACAAAACTATGCCAAAAGTGTGGGAATGCGCCGAACGAGCGCGGATGGACGAGATTACCCACCTTCTCATCTTCTTGGGTGTAGGATTCACCATCGGAGGTGATAATGGAGCGCGGATCCATAATCGCTCGCACCGCGTTCTTTTTTGAAACGGTGCGACCAATAATACTTACTCTTCCCGCGTTGCTTCTCACGATAGAGAGAAGCGTTTCCGCCGGCTCCAGACCCGTCTCGCGCGCGATACGGATGATGGTTTTGCCTATAATATTGGGTATGATTCCGGAGGTAATGAAAATCCGATCATAGTGGAGGGTGAGCATCTGCAGTTCCGTGAGAATTTTTTGCCGCTCGTCGGGTGCATCAAGCCGGCGAAAAAGCTCAGGAAATCCTCCCTGGCGCGCCCACGCTGGGATAAGCAGATAGAGAAGCGATCCGGTCGTCGCATAAGGTGAGATATCAAAATGAATCGGCACACCCGACTCTTGCGCCCGCGTAATGACCTCAACCGCCTGGTCAATTTGCCCCCATGATTTTTTCCCGATCGCCTTCAGGTGGCTGATCTGGACGGAGACCTCCGTCTCGCGGCTGATGCGTATTGCCTCGTTTATGGCGCTGAACATCTCTCGTCCCTCTGATCGGAGATGAATTTTTACCACGCCGCCCGTCTCCCGCAAGACGCGCACGATATCAATAATCTCTTCCGTATCGGAGACGCGCTCATGACCATAAGCAAGACCAAGCGAGAGACCGAACGCGCCTGCCCGTATACTCTCGGCAAGAAGATTCCGCGCGACTTCGCGCTCTTCAGGATTGAACAAGCGGATTTCGTTTCCTATGATTCCCCGCCGGAGTGTACCGTAGCCGACGAGGGTGCCGAAGTTCACACCCGGACGCACGCGCTCCATCTCCTCCAAAAACTCCGCCATCGTGGTCCAGTTCGTGTTAATTTTTGAGGTATCCGCCCACTTGTCAATTGCGTGAATCGCCGTATGTGAGGCGAGTGGTGCGAGTGATGCGCCGCAGTTTCCTCCGATGATCGTCGTCACGCCCTGCATGACCATACTCTCCAGATTCGGCGACAAAAAGAGCGCAAGATGTGTGTCGGAATGATTGGTAATGTCAATAAATCCCGGTGTGACATAGCACCCATCCGCGTTAATCGTCGTCTTCGCCCCGTCCCGTTCAAGTACGCCAATATCCTGAATCGTATCACCCGTAATGCCAACATCCGCGATGACCGGCTCACCGCCGCTCCCGTCAAGCACCGTCCCTCCTTTTATGAGTATATCGTATGCCATGTACTTGCCAGTATACCGCCCGCCTGCGCATTTTGCAAAAAAAGAACCCCGGCTTAAAAGTCGGGGCTTAATAATGGATGAGTACGAAACCAACACCTCTCAAACTTCATGCCTCTCGCATGATAAACTTGGGAAGATTGTGTCTTGTGCATGTCATATCACACTTATGCCACGGATAACCAGAAAAATGCTGAAAAACTTTTCCAAACTCACTCAAGCGCGCATCATCACACTCTCCTGTCCAATACTCCACCACAAAGTTTGGCTGGTCGGGATAGCGTTCTTCACTGATAGCCAAAGGGACATCAACAATCTTTTTTGCTTCCCAGAAAAAGGGCTCTAGGGTTGCGTTCAGTAATGCGAAAAGATGGGGGAATGGACCAGTATCACACTTCAGTAGTCGGTGCTCATCCTCAAGTTGCTGCCACCGCTCTTCCCATGTCTTAGGACGCTTTCTAAGGAACTTCATCAAGTCTTTCATCTACCTGTCTCCTCTATCATTATAGAACTTAGGACCGTAAGATGTATGGTGCGCCATAAAACAACTCTTGTCAACGACCAATCAGAGCCACTACCATCCCGACAACAGCGGTGACGGCACCGATGACCCAGAAGCGCATTGTTACTTTTTCGGGAGCCCATCCTTTTGCTTCAAAATGATGATGAATAGGCGCGATAAGAAATACCTTCTTGCCGCGGTAGCGCTTGGACATAAACTGTATAATATCCGAGGCAACCTCAATCATTAGGATAAAACCTATGATGGGAAGCGCGATGACTGAATCGGTGAGAAAGGCGATGACGGTGAGTGAGGTGGTGAGTCCGAGCATGCCCGATTCGCCCATGTAAAACCGCGCCGGCGGAATGTTGAACCACAAAAAACCGAGCAGGGCACCGATAATAACAGCGGCAAAGGCGGCGATATTAATCTGCCCGCGGAAAAAAGCGATACCCGCGTAGGCGCCGAAGATGGAGGCGAATACTCCTCCCGACAAGCCGTCAATACCATCCACGATACTGGATGAGAACAAGAGGATCATTACCGCAACGAAGAGCGGGATGTACCAAAAGCCGATGAAGATGTCGCCAAGACCAGAGATGTAAATCGTCCGCCAGCCGAGCTTTGTGTAAAACCACCACGCGCCGGCAAGCGCAATGAGAAAGATGGCAAACAGCCGATGGCGAAACTTAATGCCGCCGGATCCTTTTTTGCTGTCGTTTTTTCTCCATACCTGGGTAAGATCGTCACCGAGTCCCAAAAACGATGCGGCAAGAAGTGTGACGAACGGAAGCCATGTCTGATCGCGCGAGAGAAAATTCGCCTTGTCCCAAAACGAGCTGTCGCTCAAACGGGAGATGAGCCATAGTCCGAACGCGAGAATGCCCGTTGTCAGCCAAATCAAAGCGCCGCCGAGGCGCGGCACCTTCGTCTCGCGATTTTTGTGCAGTGCGGCAAACAGCGGTGTCGCACTGCCGTCGGGCGATGAGGTGCGGACATCTTTGCGCCAGAGTTCATACCGGTACATCAGGCGCGAAAGAAACGGCGTCATAGCCATCGTTATGATAAACGACACAGCGAAAAGGCCGAACACTTTGATGACATTGACCAGATTCCCAAATTCCGGCACGACTGTTGTTGTTGCCTCGGTAAGATGCATATTTTTTTAAAACGCTTCGTCCAGCCAGTGCAGAAGTTTACGACCGTCGCCGAAACGGTCGTCAGAGCCGAGAATCACGATGATCGCCGTACGGTCGGGTCGCACGGGATACAGGAGCACTAACGTTCCCTTGGCGCGGTCGGTCATACCCGTCTTGCTTCCGAGAATCGCAGGGAATTCCGCGAGCAACTCATCCGTATTCTGAATGAGATATCGTTTTCCCGCAAGCGAGTATGCTGCCGTTTCGGGCGTGCGCGAGATTTCAAACAAACTCGGGTGGTTCTGCCATATGTACTCCGCCACGCGCGCAAGATCCGCCGCACTCATAGCGTGACGATCTTCATCAAGTCCGGTCGGATTTTCAAAGTGAGAGTTTTGCAAACCTATCTCCGTGGCTTTCTCGTTCATGCGATTGGCAAAAAGCGATAGTGCGTCAGTGAAAATATGCGCGCCAAGCTTCCGTCCAACCGCCGCCGCCGCCGCCATAGCCGCATCATTGGCGGAGGAGATGAGTGCGAAACGGAGCATGTCGTCCCGCCCGAACGCCTCCCCCGCCGGCACGACCGTCGTCTTCTCGGGTACGCGCTTGTCATCGGCGGAAAATGCTATCGCGTCGTTGGGTCGTAACGCTTCGCGCGTAAGAATTGCGGTCATAAGCTTCGTCAAGCTTGCGGGTGGAAGCGAGGTATGTATTTGTTTGCCGGCAAGCGGGCGCCCGTCTCCCGCAAAGCGCACGATGTATGCCGCCCCGTTCAGCACGGGGGGCGGTGTGCGCGGTTGGGGAAGAGACGCAAGGAGCGGAGCGTTTGCCGTTTTGAGCGGAGCGGATGACGGAGATCCACCACGAAAAAGCGCGACTCCGACGAGTGTCGTAATAAAAAACAGCGCACCACCGAACAGCATAATATATTTTTTCTCAAAGGGTGGCATAAGGTTGATCGTCATTCCTATCCTTGCTTGTCATTCCCGCGAACGCGGGAATCCATGTTTTTTCCGTCATGCCGAGTCCCGACGAGTCGGGACGAGAAATCCCGTGAAGATTCAGTATACATGAAATCATGTAGGATTCCTCTCCCGATAAGTCAAAGTCGGGACGGCGAGAAGGCATTTCCTTGCGGGCAATCTTACGACACCTCCCGCTCCGCGCCCGCCGCCGCGGCAACGGCCGCCAACACCTCTCCCGCATCCGCGCGCAGTGCAGAAAATCCCGGCAATTCTTCCAAAGAGCCAAGACCGATATGCGCGAGAAAGTCGGTTGTCACGCGGTAGCGGTGTGCCATCTCTCCGCGGCTCTCTCCCGTCCGCTCAATAAGACCGCGCAGGAGAAGATTGCGCAGGATAGACGAGGACTGTACACCGCGCACCTCCTCAACCTCCGTACGGGTCAGTGGTCCGCGATAGGCGATAAGCGCCAGCGTTTCAAGTGAAGCTCGTGACAGCTCCTCGGAAAATTCTTTTCGTCCTACCACCCCCACTTGTTCCGCATACTCCCCGCTCGTGCCAAGAGCGCATCCGCCTTGGTGCTGTATCACCGTGAGTCCTCTTCTCCCCTCGCGGTACTCCTGTGCCAGCAGATGCACGCCTGTCGCCGCTTCGTCCGCTGTCATGCCGGCAAGCTCGCCCAGGCACGCAAATGAAATCTCCCCCCCATGTGCGAAGAGTAACGCCTCAAGAAGAGCGGTACTGTTTTTTTCTTGGGATTCATTCATAAAAGCATAGTTTTAGGACTGACGCGTTTGGACTGTCATCCAGAGCCGAAGGCGAAGGATCCCGTTAGATTTCAGTATACTGAATGTTCACAGGATTCCTCCCTCACGGAATGCCTGCTGGCAGTCGCCCATGATTGCAATGACCATTTTCATTTATTACGACCCGCCGCGCCGTCGTAGGGTAATATCCTTAAACGGCTCATCCTGTCGCACATCCAAAAACTCCGTGCGTACCAGCTCCAAGACGCCAAGAAAACTCACGATCAACTCCCTTCGTTCGCGCACGCCCGCCGGCAAAAGCTGTGAGAATAGCCGCTCACTCGCACTTCCCAGAACGGAACGAATCTCTTTAATTCGTTCTTCCAGTGAGACAAGGCGTCCGATTTTTTCTTCACGGAGGCGTTCAGGTTTGGGAACGGCGGCAAGTAATGCGGCACACGCCTCTTGCAATATCGGCGGTGTTACCCTCACCGACGGAGGACAAAAAAACGGCTCAACCGAGGCGTATACTTCGCGCAGGAAGATTCTTCTCCCCGCATGAGCGACGGTCTTCAATTCTTCCGCTAGCATACGGAGGTGTTGGTATTCCCGCAGGCGTCTTTCCAGCTCCCCCGCTGATTCTTCATGTTCGTCCTGTTCCGTTGCACCACTGGGAAGAAGCGCACGCGACTTGATGAGCATGAGTTCCGCCGCAACGACCGCAAACTCCGTAAGCTCTTCCGGATCCTGTCGCTCCATTGCCCGAATATGCGCGATGAAGTCGTCCGCTACGCGTGCAAGCGATATCTCCGTTATGTTCAATCGTTCCCGCAGGGTGAGGTTGAGTAAGGTCGCCATCGGTCCCTCAAATTGTTCATAGTGTACGGCAAAAATCACTTCCTCACTGTAACAAAAAAAGAAACTCGTAGCAATGTGACATTGTCTACGAGTTTGTGAGCCGGCGCGTTTTCATGGAATTAACGCCGGCGTTCCGTCAAGAATATGGGCGAATAAGCGTTGGAATACAGTGAGGCGATATTCAAGGACAGGGATGCCCTCCGTGCACCCGCAGGCCATGTCGTTGTAGGCAAGCGCGTGTATCAGTGTACGCCGCGGCGGCTCCTCCTGGTAGAGTGCCGTGATGTGGTCGCGCAGCTTTTCCAGATCACACTTTTTCCGATCCTCGGCTATCATTGCACGTTCAAACTTATGGTAGTGGCACGCCAAGAGGTAGTGCGTGCCGACTTTTTCGCTCGAATCGTATAAGATATACGCAAACACGAAACACAATAATGCGATACCACCGACAACTGCACACGGATAACACAACCATACGGTTGCCATAACGCTGAGTGCGGCGAAAATGATCATCCCGAGAAATGTGCGATCAACTAGGTCAAAAAACATTTGCCTCCGTATATGATAGCGCTGCGACAGTCGCACCGAGAACAACAGAACTTCCCGCTGTCGGTCATACTGCAGATCTTCAGACATTATCCCTCTCCTTCGGAGAATACAATTTTCAAGGTTCTTACGGTACGAGTCCCCTTATTGAAACTAGGACTTACGCGTCTGAACCTCATCCCGTCATTCCGAGTGAAACGACTGCCAGCAGGCGTCCCGTGAGGGGGGAATCCCGTTAGTTTTCGGCATACTGAAAGTGTACGGGGTTCCTCCTGCTTATACCTTCTCAATTCTCAAATGCAGTTCCTTGAGTTGCCCCGCCCGAATCTCCGCGGGAGAGTCCATCATGAGGTCGCGCGCGTCGCCCGTCTTGGGAAACGCGATCACCTCGCGGATATTCGGCTCGCCGAGGAGGAGCATGACGATCCGATCAAGCCCCCACGCCATGCCTCCGTGCGGTGGCACGCCGAAGCTGAACGCATCCAGTATATGCCCGAAGTTCTCCCGCGTCTCTTCGGGCGTGTGTCCCAGAATCGCGAATACTTTTTCCAACAAGTCAATGCGATGGTTGCGGATACTCCCGCTTCCGAGCTCATAGCCGTTGAGCGCGAGATCATATTGGTTGGACATAATGCCGCCGATATTTTTTTCGGCGAGCAGATCGTCAACGGAGTTCTCGTGAATCCTGCTGAACGGATTGTGCCCGTGCGTCCATTTTTCGGTCTTTTCGTCTTTTTCAAACAGGGGAAAGTCAACAATCCAGCAAAACGCCAGCTCGTTCGGGTCGTCTTTATTCACGCGCATATCCGGCTTGTCGGAGTTGTACTTCTCCATCGCCTCTTTGTGTGACATGCGCGGAAAAGGAATTTGTGATATTTTTTTCTCCGGCGCGACGGCATGAATAAGCGCGATCATCAATCTTTCAAGCAGAGCCAATATTTCATCTCGCTCCACAAAGCTCATCTCCAGGTCTAGTTGCGTATGCTCGGGTTGCCGATCGCCGCGCGTATCCTCGTCGCGGAAGCACCGCGCAATCTGGAAATATCGCTCAATCCCTCCCACCATCAGGAGTTGTTTGTATTGCTGGGGCGATTGAGGAAGCGCATAAAACTTTCCCGGATACAGCCGTGCCGGTACGACATAATCGCGCGCGCCCTCGGGCGTTGATTTTGTAAGCAGGGGCGTTTCTATTTCTATAAAGTCCGCCTTGTGCAAATATTCGCGGATGAAAGAAATCAAGCGATCCCGAAGCATGAGATTTTTGAGCATTCGCGTGCGTCGCAGGTCAAGATACCGGTACTGCATCCGGTGCTCCTCCCCGATCTCATGCCCGTCGGTATCCACCGCAAACGGCGGTGTTTTTGACTCGCTAATTATTTCTAAGCTTGTCGCCTCAATTTCAACACTACCCGTTGGGAGATTTTGATTCACCATTTTTTCTGGTCGCCGCTTGACCACACCCTCAACGCACACCACCCACTCCGTGCGAAGATTGTTTGCGCGCGCCAAAATGTCCGTGTGCGCAGGACTAAAAACCACCTGCACCACCCCCCACCGGTCACGCAGATCTATGAAAATAAGTTTGCCGTGGTCGCGCCGCACCTGCACCCATCCCATAAGCACGACGTGCTCCCCCACCTTCCCCGCCGCCTCACTCGTCCGTGTCCGTGTTGTTTTTGTTGTCCGCATTGTCCCCATATGCTCACACTGTACATCGTAGGACACTTAAACTCAAGACAGCTTTTTTGTTTGTCATTGCGAGGAGCAAAGCGACGTGGCAATCTCGCGCCATTATAAAGGAGGAAGACAAATCGATCGAAACAAATTATACTATCTTTTCAGGTGATAAACTTTCTCGTGTCTCGTGCGGATTCGGAACTGCCCCATCATGAGCTTCGGGAAGGTCAAAAATATAAAGACCCTCCGACGACTTGTAAAACCTTGCGCGCAATGGCTTTTCTCCAACCGACTCATCAAACTCCTGTACGCCAATATTGTGATACCGTCCGGCATAGTAATCAATTCTCCCCGAAAGTACATTGGCAATCTGTTTTTTAATATGTTCACCCATGGGGTGATGCCGGATCGGATCGTCTTTAAAGTATTCAGGTTCTACCAAGGGAGTGTGCAACTTGCCGGCCACTACAAGCGTTGATAATTCGGGGAGGTCGGTCAAGATGTTTTTGGCCATCTGTTCATCACGGAGATTCCAGCTACCCGACCATGACAAGCCGTCAAAGCACCGTACGGTATCAAGTGCTCCATCCGTTTTCAGTTTCTTGAGCAGGGAAAAGTGGCCCGCCGTAATCCGTCCGTCGCAACTTTTTTCAATGCTTGCAAAGTCCAGCTCTCCGGAATTTAAGAAATGTCCGGTGGTATTTTGCAATCCCTTACTCCACTCAAAATACAAATTTCTGAACCCAAACTTTTTATACAGCGTATAAATAATATTCGGATTCTCCAAAACCCCATGGGTCTCTCCCAAAAGAAACAAGTGTGCACCCGCCAACTCGGTCGCAAAGGAACGCGAACTATCCTCATCAAATTCAGTCTCAATTTCTTCAACACGAAAACCATCCATTGCCTTAAGAAAGGATATCTTATCGTGCTCAAGATCCTGCTCTTGATTTTGTTTTCTATTGAAATATTCCATTACTTCACTCTACTTCGCAAAACCTTGATTTTCAAGGGAAAGAGTAATATTTGCATAAATTAGTTCATTATGTTAGGGTATCGCTAAGGGAATGTCCGTCTAGGACTTGAAACTTTTGTACATTCACAGAGGAGAAACCAGTGGTACAGGAAAGACTCCGACAGATGTTGGGTGAGCGCACTCTCGTTCTTATCAAGCCCGATGCGGTAAAGCGTGGCTTGATTGGTGTTATTTGTCAACGATTCGAGCAGGTGGGACTTAAGATTGTAGCATGCAAGCTTGTTTCTGCGACAAGAAAACAACTCAATGGGCATTTTCCCGCTTCGGATGATTGGATTCGTGGTATGGGCGAAAAGACCCTTCAGACATACAATGAGTACGCCATGGATCCACTTGAGTTTCTTGGTACAGATGATTCGTTTCAGATTGGACTCAAGATCAAGGAGTGGAACTATCACTATCTCTCACTCGGTCCAATCATGATTATGGTACTTCAGGGCATTCACGCTATTGATGCTGTGCGAAAGCTCATCGGACACACGCTACCTTATAAGGCAGCGCCTGGGACGATTCGCGGTGATTTTTCTATCAATGCGCCTGATTTGGCAAATTTGGTGGGAAGCGCCTGTAAAAATCTTGTGCACGCTTCAGATAATAAAGCTGAGGCAGAATGGGAGATCGTAAACTGGTTTGAACCCACGGAAATTCTTTCATGGGAACGAGCTGATGAATTTCTGCACTTTGTGCAGGGAGAGTCCGTAGACACCAAAAAGGAAACGACCATGAAGTATGCAGCTCTCGAACAGACCTTTAAAGCGCTCAAGTGTGATGATCCACGCAATGCAGCAGAGTATGCCTAAGGTGGTCTGGTTTGTCTAGACAGGTAAATGCGGATAACTTCGGCGGCGAAACTTGAAAAAATGAATAATTGTTTTGATTACGACTTCTTGAAATATACATCGGCAGGCGTCCGGTACTCAAGCGATTGATGTCTGC
>JAUYPE010000013.1 GCA_030697705.1 bacterium
CACTCCCCCAATCAAAATGAAAGAAATTTTTACGGCTTTGCCGCCGCCGTTAGGCGACACGGAGACGCGGAGCGGATTCTGCGCCCGTCAAAATGTAGAATGTCTACCGTAAAAGGTTCACGTATTTTCAAGTATAGCCCATGGGAATTGTGTGCGCTTAGCTCGTGGCAAAAAAAACATAAGCTCTGATATTCCTCGCGGAAATGTCTTTGCTTTTTGGGGGATTCTTTCCTTAATAACGGATACACTGATGGGCGGTTAGCTCAGTGGTAGAGCGACTGTTTTACACACAGTAGGGTCGGAAGTTCGATCCTTCCACCGCCCATCAGTATATCCGAAATAAAAAGAATTCCGGGAAGAGCGTCTCGTTTACACCGAGTAGGTCCAAGGTTCGATCCTTCTACCGCCCACCGTATCGGTAGACCTACTGTGTGATAACCTTTCTGCTATGATCATGGCACATAAAATACCGACAAGTGTATATTGGTATACCGCAAAAGACCCTCATCCGGGCGAGAGTTTTTCGGGTGAACTCAAAACTACCGTTGCAGTTATCGGCGGCGGTATGGCGGGTCTTTCGTGCGCCCAGCGGCTCCACGATGCCGGCATTCCGGTAGCAGTGATAGAAAGAGATTTTTGCGGCGCCGGTGCAAGCGGCAAGACATCGGGGTTTATTACCCCCGACTCTGAAGTGGAGCTGAGCTCCCTTTTAGCTACCTACGGCCCCGAAAAAGCCAAGCGTATCTGGGAGTTCGTACTCTCCGGCGTCGGAATCATTCGAGAAAATATACGCCGCTACGGCATCTCTTGCGATTACCAAGTGCAGGATTCGTTATTTGTCGCCAACAGTCCTTCCGGTTTCCGCCATGTACAAAAAGAACACGAGGCACGGATGCGGCTTGGCTACGCGAGTACTCTTTATGATAAGAATCAAGCCATGAGCCAGATCATTGGCTCTCAAAAATATGCGGGTGCCGTCAGGTATCCGGAAACATTTGGGATGAACTCCTATTCGTACTGCAGGGCTCTCCGTGACACGCTCCACGCATTGGGCGTTCCCATTTACGAACAGACGACCGCGGAGCGCATTGACGGGACTGTGATTTTTACCCCCGGCGGACGGATAACAGCCGACCACATTATCGTCTGCACCGACAGATTTATACCGGACTTGGGAGTTTTGAAAAAAGAAATTTACCATGTGCAAACATTCCTCGGCATCACGAAACCGCTCTCCCCCGATCAGATTAAAAACATCTTTCCAGGGAGCCCCTTCATGGCGTGGGATACCGATTTGGTATATAATTATTTCAGGATTACCGGAGACGGTCGCCTACTTATCGGCGGAGGGGATCTCTTGTATACCTACGCACGAAATGCTACCGACAACACTGCGCGGTTTGGAAGACGGCTTAAAAATTACCTGGAGAAAAAATTTCCCTCCCTGTCCGTAGAGATGGAATATCTTTGGCCGGGAATGCTTGGCGTGAGTAAGGACCTGCTTCCCATTATGGGATCAGACATGCATAACAAACGGATTTGGTATGTCGGCGCCGCAACTGGTTTGCCATGGGCGGCCGCGCTTGGGTTTTATGCGGCGGAGCGAGTGCTGAACGGTCGCAATGAGTTTGATCAAGATTTTTCTCCCGAACGGCACTTTGTCGTCGGCCCACGGATGCAAGCGATCCTCTCCACGCCGCTAACCTATGCTCTTTCCCATGGTATTGCAAAATAAATAAATTATCATATGAATAAAAAAATACTGATTAGCGTAGGGGTAGTCGTAGCTTTGAGTGTTGCTTACTATCTCGTTTCGCCGTTGTGGAGAACCGTGGCATTGAATGAGGAGTTACCCAGCGTTACCACGACACCCGTTGCAAACCAGCCGGCTATCATCAGCCGTGCGAGCATGATTGCCGAGGCGCATAGCGTTTCCGGCGAGGCATTGATCGTGAAATCCGGCAATGAAACCTTTCTTCGCTTTGAGAATCTCAAAACCACCAATGGGCCCGATCTGCACATCTACTTGTCAGCCGGCTTGGGCGTGGATGATGCAGTGGACCTCGGTGCAATTCGCGCAACAGAGGGGAATGTGAATTATCCCATTCCCGCTGGCACCGATCTTAACAAATATAAAAACGCGCTCATCTGGTGTCGTCCTTTCCGCATACTCTTCAGTTATGCGCAGTTGTAGGATTGATTGCCCGGCAAGCAAGAGAGGAGAGGGGTGCCTCTGAGAGAACCAGATGCCTACATACTGCAGTGACGGCTGAACAAGCTGGTGAATATCTGCGACAACGGCCATATGGCGCTCCGGCTCGTGTTAAGAGTGAGACGTATTCAGCGCGGCGGGCGGCATAGCAGGGGCGCTTAGCTCAGTGGCAGAGCGACTCGTTTACACCGAGTAGGTCCAAGGTTCGATCCCTTGAGCGCCCACTAAACTGAACTGGAATAATATATCATTAAGGCATTAGCACCTAATAAAGAAACTTATGACTTTTTTTCAAAACATGCAGGATGGAGACCGGGCAAAAATGGGGCGATGGGCACTCCACACGCTTCTCCTGATAAAACTATTCGTACTCGTGCTCGTCGTTTATTTTGGTATTTTGAGTTGGCATGAATGGAATGCGCCGACAAATCCGGCAGAGGTTCGTCAGCTCAATATCTCGGGAGAGGGTCGCGTCTTGGCAAAGCCGGACACCGCCGTCTTTACCGCGAGTGTCATTACGAGCGCCCGCAAAATCGGCGACGCCCAAAAAATGAATACCGAACGCTCCAACGCAATCGTCGCCTATCTGAAAAATGCCGGTATTCCCGAGAAGGACTTGCGCTCAGTGAACTACTCCGTTAGCCCGCAATATTCATTTTCGTACCCGCCCTTTCCTCCTCCTTCTTGTTTATCAGTGAATGAACCCTGTCCCCTCCAAAAGCCGCCTGAAATCGTCTCTTATCAGGTGAACAACGCGCTGGAGGTCAAAGTGCGCGACCTTGCCAAACTTGATGACTTGCTTTCCGGTGTCGTCGAAAGCGGCGCGAATCAAGTCGGCTCCGTTTCGTTCCGTATTGATGACGAGGAGAAGGTTCGTGCCGAGGCGCGGGAAAAGGCCATTGCAAGCGCCAAGGTCAAGGCCGGAGAACTTGCCCGACAACTTGGTGTGCGCCTGGAAAAAATTATCGCCTTCAACGATTCCGGATCCGGTCCCATTTACTACGACCGCGTGGGATTTGGCGAAGGGGGAGGATTTAGTGCCGAAGCGACATCCGCACCGGCTCCGCAAATCCAGCCTGGCGAACAAGAGGTGGTCTCCAATGTAAATTTAACTTATACCTTCCGCTAGCCGCGAGAGTAGTATTGCGCGCTCCATCTCGGCACGCTATAGTGTTTATCAGTAGGAAACATGCATGTTGAGTTAGCTTATTGGCCAAAAAAGCATAAGCTCGGATATCCCTTGTGGAAATGTCTTTGCTTTTTTGGGGGTTTCTCTCGTTATCTCTCCTCTGCAAGGTGCCGAGGTAGCTCATTGGTAGAGCGCAGCCCTGAAGAGGCTGGCGTAGGGAGTTCGATTCTCCCCCTCGGCACCTTGCAGAGGAGAAAAAAGAAACCCGGGGGAACACAGTGCAGCCCTGAAGAGGAGTGCTGTAGGGAGTTCGATTCTCCCCCTCGGCACCAGAAAGGAAAAGTCCCCCCGCCTGTCTGCGTGCGTACACGCACAGGCAGGCGAAAATTCGGAAAGGCGACGCCTGCCCGACTGCATCGTTTAGGCGGGCTTCGGCGGGCAGGCGTCGCCTTTCCGAATTTTTGCGGGGAGACTTCCTCGTCCCGACGCAAGGTCGGGACGAAATGCGTTCAGCCTCATTCAAGAATACTGCACGATGAGTTTTGCACAATTGCATAATTAAACTCCCGATGATATTCTATAATATATAGATTGGGAGTTCATAATTATGCGCAATGATCGATCTAAAGTTCTTGCTCTAAGAAAGCGAGGATGGAGTTACAATCTCATACATAAGAAGCTGGGTGTGCCCATAAGCACTCTTTCGAGTTGGTTATCTCATATCTCGTGGTCAAAAACAATCCGAAAAGATCTAACTCAAAAAGCATTTCTCAAGGTGTATCCGCAACTACAGGCGATGAACCAAGCGCGCACGCTGAAGTGGGAAGAGTGGCGGCAAGAGACGCGCCGTGAAGCTGAAAGGGACTTTAGTCTATTATCTCAAAACCAACTCTTCATTGCGGGGGTCGTAATTTATTGGGGAGAGGGGGATAAAAATCCTAAAAATCCCGTTCGTGTGTCCAATACTGACCCGCATATGCTCAATATCTTTGTAAAATTTCTGAAAACCACCTGCAAACTACCGGAAGACAGAATAAGAGCTCACTTGATACTCTACCCCGATCTTGATGATTCGTTGTGCAAAAAATATTGGTCATCTCTCATTGGAATTAATCAAAATCTTTTTTATAAAACTCAAGTCATCCAAGGAAGGCATGAGACGAGAAGGCTTGGTCATGGGATTTGCTCCGTTGAGGTCTCAAGTAGACAGTTAAAGGAAAAGATATTGGTCTGGATTAATCGTATGCCTCAGGCCGTTTAATACGCCCTATTCCATTGACCGATGACAAGGGAAGATGTGCTATTCCGCGGGATTAGTATAGTGGTAGTACACGTGCTTGCCAAGCACGAGACACCGGTCCGATCCCGGTATCCCGCATGTATGCAAATGGTTGAGTAGAATACCGAAACCCCAAATGGCATCATCATCAAATATATTATCCACATGGGTGTGGCATGTCAACGAAAAAAGTCGTATACTCGGCTTGTCCAGCATAGAGAGTATATCCGCACATCAATCCTATGGGTCTTCTTGATGAGTACGACAAGAATCCGCCAACACCAGTGAAGTCCGCGTCCCCCGCGCCCACCGATGGCGAGGATGAATTGGAAGAGTTGCCGGGAATGATTCGTTGGATGGCGCGCCACTCGGGCGGGCTAATTAAAAATAAAGCCCAGGCAAATTATGCAGTCATCGGCATCGTGATAGCTGCACTCATCTTTTTGTTTTATAATATCTTCTGAATCCTCATCGTTTATCGTCTACGGGCTCCACGCTAAAGGTCGAATACGTTTCTCGTAAGCAGCAAAATAAAATGAATCCGAAACAATTTTTGATTCTTGGTGGCATCATACTCGTTCTCGTCGCGATCCTCGGCATGGTAAACATCATTGGTCCGACCGCGAACGACAGTATCTTCGGCACGAATTGGTGGTTTGATCCAGTAGAGAATTGGGCGCACTTGGTGCTCGGCATCGTCGCCCTCATCGCCGCATTTGCCTTTCCCGGCACACTTCAAAAGCCGCTCGTCATAGTCGTCGGCATCGTCGGTGTCCTCGTCGCACTCTATAATCTCATGAGTATGGATTTGCTCGGCGCTCATTTGGAGAGTCCGGCGGATCTCGTGCTTCACCTCGCGGTCGGCGTGTGGGCGCTTTTTGCCTCCCTCCGCAAATCGGACAACATGATGATGGCACACGACACCATGGGTAAAATGGGTGGCGGCATGGGCGGGGGTATGGGTATGAACAAGCCGGGGATGTAATACCGACCACCTTCCTTTTTTCATTCCCGCGCAGGCGGGAATCCAATCAAATATAAGAAAAGGCGACGAGTATGAATAGGAAGAGGTTGGTTGGGAATGGTACGGGTCAGTAGTAAGTCAGACGATTTGAGTTAATATCCCTCATTAAATCAACGCCCGTGGGGGCGTTGATTTAATTTACTTCAGATGAACATATCCCTCTGGGTACTCTATCCCAAATTTCTCACATAACGCGGCAACATCTTTATAATCCTTATCCTTAGGCTCATGCCGCGTATGAAATCTGACCAAATGCTCCGCATCAATACACCTCACCGTGTGTCCGTCTATAACACCAATACCCCTAAGTGAGCCGTCTGGATATTCGGTTTCTTCAATAACATAACCATTTTCATTAAAAGTGAAAGCGTGCACATCGATTTCATGACCCTTGTCATCTCCCAGTACAAAGTTCCACTTTTTATCCTCATCCCTTTCTACTTCTTTATACCCTTGCGATTCTAAAAATTCACGAAACTTGGCTAAATCTTTGTACTGAATAGCAATATCCAAATCTCCGTGGGAACGCGTCTTTTCACCGAGTAAAGCATCAACACTCCAACCGCCATCAATCCATATTTTGATACCTATCTTTTCTAATCCGGCGTAAAGATCAACGACATCTGTAGATGTCATGGATTTTTCTGATACGGTTTCTCTTGCTTCCGGTAATCTCTCTGACATATTTTTTCGTCTGACTTTTTGATAATGATGGGCGAGGTGGGACTCCTCCTCTCCCGTCGCACGCCTCGCAAAACCTCGGGCGCGCTTCTCCTTCGGAGCCGCAGTTTCCAAAAACGCAAAGACATTTGCGTTTTTGGAATACCGTTCGCGTCAGACCGCTCACCCACACGACCTTGCGGCCACGACATTTTAATCAGATCATTACACTGCCCGGGGTGGGATTTGAACCCACAAGCCCTTACGAGCAAGGGATTTTAAGTCCCTCGTGTATGCCAGTTCCACCACCCGGGCGTAATTTTAACAAGGTGCAGGAGGGATTCGCACCCTCGTATAGCGGTTTTGCAGACCGCCGCGTTAGCTTCTTCGCCACTGCACCGCATTATAACTCTCCCTTTCGTTTCGCCCGTGCGAGGGAGCGTTCCAGACCCTCGCGGCGCATTTCTTCGCGGTCAAGCACAAAGCGGATTTTGGGTACGGGTCGCATCGCCACGCTTCGATTGAGCTTCTGTTGGATATGATACACCTCATGTTCCAAACCAGACAAAAGCTCTGCCGGGTTCGCACCCAAAAGCGAGAGATATACGGTTGCATAAAGGGCATCGCGCGAGGTATCCACGCGCGTTATCGTAATCAATCCGTGCTCCGTCAAATCTATATCGCGGCTAATAATGCGCGAGAGCTCTTCTTTGACGAGAATATTGATTTGTTCAATGCGCCGCGCCGATGCCATGATATGAGGAAAAAACAATATCGCTACGCGGCAACCGCCAGCTCCTCCTGCGCCGCCGCTTTTAATCTTTTTGTTGATTCTTCAACGAAACACACCAGTATGTCCCCCGCCTGAATCGTCTCGCGCGCGTCAACTAAAACCCCGAATTCCGAACCCTGCCGCACCTCTTCGGCATGCTGGCGATTCTGCTGAAGTTCGGCGATCACACCCATACCGCCAAGCACACGCTTATTCCGCACGATCTCCACCTGCGCCCCGTTGCGTAAAACTCCCTCCTCCACCTTACCCCCCACCACCTGCCGCGCGCCCTCGCGTTTGAAACATTTAAGAATCTTGGCACGCCCCAGATCTACGCGCACCATATCGGGCTCCACCATACTCGTGATAACCGCGCGCACGGCGTCAAGTACCTCGTAGATAATCGTGCCGGTAATGACGCGCATATGCGACCGCTCCGCAAGCTCCCGTACCGACGGGTCTATTTTTACCTTGAATCCAACAATCGTCACCCGCTCCGTTGCGCGCGCAAACTTCACATCCGTCTCGGTAATATCCCCCACACCGCTCTGCAAAATCTCAATACCCACCTCCTCGCGCTCTAGTTTTTTTATTTGCTCCTCCAGCGCCTCGCGCGAGCCGACCACATCGGCTTTGAGAATCACATGAAAAACCGGCCGCTCGCTCTTTTTTCCCACCACGCGCCCTGCGCTCACCTCTTCCTCGGGCAGTGTGGCTACAAATTCTTCCGCTTCTTTGCGGTTCGCAAACGTACGAAATCGCTCTCCGACACTCGGCAGGACGGACAATCCTGCAAGTTGCACGGGTGCGGACGGTCCCGCCTCGTTGATTGATTTTCCCAAAAAGTTTTCAAAAATCCTTGCCGCCTCAATCGCGCGCCCCACGACCATAAATTCGCCACGCCGCAGTGTTCCATCGTGAATAAGAAATGTGGCACCCGTCCCGCGCCGCGGATCCATCTGGGCTTCCACCACGACACCCTCCGCCATCTGATTCGGATGCGCCGCCAAATCCTCCAGATCCGCCGTCAGAAGAAGCAACTCCAGCAAGTCATCCATATGTGTGCCGTCTTTTGCGCTCACCGCCACCGACGGTACCTTGCCCCCATACGCCTCTACCAGCACATCTTCGGCGGCAAGCTCACTCCGCACGCGCTCTTCATTAGCGTCACTTCTGTCAATTTTGTTCACCGCCACGACAAACGGCAATTCGTTTTTTTTAATAATAGCTATCGCCTCTTTTGTTTGCAGCTTCACCCCCTCGTCCGCCGCAACAACGAGAATCGCCAGATCCGCCACCTTCGCCCCACGCGAACGGATGCCGGAAAACGCCTCATGCCCGGGCGTATCAATAAAGGTCAGTTTTTTGCCATGATACTCCACCTCGTACGCACCGACATGCTGGGTAATTCCTCCCGCCTCGCCCGCGGCAACGCGCGACTTGCGGTACCAGTCAAGAATCGTCGTCTTGCCATGGTCAATATGCCCCATCACCACAACGACGGGCGGACGCCGCACCTCCGGCTCATTATGTTTTTGTTCCGCCCCTTTTTTTGGCATACGTATATTCCCCACACTTAAACTCTTCTTTAGTTTTGACTCCCCATTGCTTTATTCTCGCTTCCTATTTCTTCATTTTTCATTCTTAATTCTTCTCACTCCCCTATCGTTTCTTTGAGCACCGCGCGCTCTTCATCAATTAAAGGATACGGCGTCCTCCCGCGCTCCACGCGCTTTCCATAAACACGTACACTGTCGCGGTTGTAGAGCGAAGAGATCAGCACACCGTTGTGCTGACGGTCAAGCAACGCGAGCACGAAGCTGTTATCCCCACCGGTGTCCTCAAAAGGATTAAAACGCCGGAATCCCACTTTTTGGATACTCGCCTCCGCCACGCCGTGTAGGATCTCTAGCTGTCCGTTCGCATCCCCCGCCCACGCCTCCAGCCGCGCCACCCGCCCGACAAGATTATGCTCCATTCCTCGCACGCCAGTTTCCACACCGCCCTCCTCGGCTTGAATCGGGCTAAAGCCCGCAAGCGCATCCACGCGCCGGCGCATCCGCGCGAGCACAAACGCCAGCACACCAACCACGATTACTAGCGCGCCGACAATACCGGATAAAAAATAAATGGTCATCGCAGAATCCATAGAATTTTTGAACAAAAAAACAACCGGCTATCCCTCGCTCTTCATCCCCAAAACACAACATAAATACTAGCAGGAATGCCCCGATTCCGCAAACACGGGCGAAGAGCGTTTTTTTACTCTTCTTTATGCCGCAAACCGACCGCACCCGCTGAAATATCGGCGCGAAGCTCGCGCTTGTCTTTATACGGATCCTTGCGCAGAACGCGGACGATATGCACCAGATTCCGCGCCATGGTCTCGGCCATGGTTTTGGTGTAGCCGGAATTGAACTTTTTCTCAATGGCGCTCTTTTCCGTCTCGCCCGGATCGCCAAGCCACGAGAGCGAGGGTGCGGGCGGAATCGTCAGCCCGTTCCAACTCATAAAATTAAGCAGGTTGCCGATGATGTGCTGGGCACCGTCCTCCGCACCCGTGATGACGATTCCGCCCACCTTGTTGGCAAACGGCGATATGCCCGTTTCCAGCAACGTGTCGTTCTCCGTATGAAGTCGCTTAATGGCGCGTTGCATGAGCGATGAAGCAACACCCCACCAAATCGGCGTTGCGAAAATAATAATATCCGCCGCCAAAAGTTTACAGATGATGTCCAGCCACTGATCGCCCGCACCCATATCGCGCTTGAGTCCGGGTAAAATCGTGTAGTCCACCAGACGAATGTACAACGAAAATTCTGCCGCTTTTGACATTCCGGCTTTCGCCCAGAAGATCTATGAGAATTTCCCTTATCCACAGATAACGATAAATACATATTGACAAACGATAAGCACTAAATTAAGATGGCGATATTAAGAATTTATAAGCGTCACCTATGAAAAAAAACTCAACAATATTTCTTCAGGTAGTCATTGTGCTCATCGGCATCGTGGCGCTGGCCATCATGATCCGGTTTCCCTTGACCGAGGGGAGAGCCGCAAACTTAGACCTGTTGAGTATTTACGCCGATCCGTTCCTGGTGTATGGCTACCTGGCGTCTATCGCATTTTTTGTTGCGCTGTATCAGACATTTAAATTACTCGGGTACATTGGAAAAAACAGAGCGTTCTCGCAAGCGTCCGTGAACACGTTGCGTACAATAAAATACTGCGCAATGATACTCATCTGCTTTTTTGTGGGGGCAGAAGGCTACATCTTTATTGTCTCACGCAAAGTGGAGGAGGATATTGCCGGCGGAGTGATGATGGGCGTTATCTTGATTTTTGTTTCTGCGGTGATAGCCACTGCGGCGGCCGTGTTTGAAAGAACTTTGCAAAGTGCCGTGGATATAAAATCAGAAAATGATTTAACAGTATAAAAAATATATGGCAATCATCATTAACATAGATGTGATGCTGGCAAAAAGAAAAATGAGTGTCACCGAGCTTGCCGAGAAAGTCGGCATCACGATGGCCAATATCTCCATATTGAAAAACGGAAAAGCAAAAGCAATTCGCCTCTCAACATTGGAAGCAATTTGCAAAGCTCTAGAGTGTCAGCCCGGTGATATTTTGGAATACAAAAGGTAACAGTGGTTGTTTACCGAATTCAAGAGCTTCACAGATTGTTTCTGTACTAACTTGAACATCTGGCGGAGACGGGAGTCCCGCTACCGTGGAATTGCGATTTTTAGTCACTTAAGGCCTCGCAGACAAATCGGGAAGATTCGCCCTCCGATGCCCTTGCATGCATACCGCATTTTCCGTTACAGGCGGACGAATTCCCGTTCAAAGCGGAGGGTGGAGGATTCGGTCACAGATATTTTTTTGCTAAAAAATTCTGCGACCCCGCCGCGCGCCTCATTCAGCAGAATGACCTACTGGGTTCGTGCTCCGGCTTTCTCATCCTCTCGCAAGCAAAGCAATTTGCTTGCTCACCTACCAGCGGATCATTTCGGAGGGTGGAGGATTCGAACCTCCGAGGGGATTGCTCCCCAACCGCATTTCGAGTGCGGCGCGTTAGACCACTCTGCCAACCCTCCGCTTTGGACGGAACACGATGGCGCGTTCAACCACTTCCGCCCGAGGCCGACCAGCCATGGGCTGGCTGCCACGTCTCCTTAATTACTCCCCCAACGCACGCCTAGAATACCACAAACGAAGAGGATTTCAATCGTGAGCCACATACCAAAAAACTCCCCCCTAGGGAGCGATGAGTAATATCCAAACGGCAGGTTAGAAAGCTGGATTCCCGCTGGAGTTTATCTCAACAAGTTAGTTCTGGTGCGCGGGAGAGGATTTGAACCTCCACGGGCTTGCGCCCACCACCCCCTCAAAGTGGCGTGTCTACCGGATTCCACCACCCGCGCATATTCCCGAATGAGTAACGGGGAAAGGACTGGGATAACCTAAGATCAAGGGGGTAGTTCGCTTTGCGAGACCGAGATTCATCGCTTCGCTCTGAATGACAAATCTGTTTTTGAGATGTCTTCTACGACATCACTCTTTTTCAGCAGAGGATTCAGCATTCGCATCCATTTCGTCCGCGACAATCGGAGTTTTTTTCTGCGGACGGTTGGCTTCCATGAAGATGGATTTGATCTTGCGACGAACTTCGCGCGCCGCTTTGTCACGAATGTAGTAGAGTTTGGCGCGGCGCACCGAACCGCGGCGGACGAGCTCCACGCGCTCCACCATCGGACTATGAAGCGGAAACACGCGCTCCACACCGATGCCGTCCACGACTTTGCGCACGGTATAGCTTCCCGTAATGCCCCGACCATGCTTCGTGGCGATAACAATACCCTCAAAGGCGCTGATGCGCTCCTTATCGCCCTCTTTAATCTTCTGATACACGCGCACGGTGTCGCCCGGCCCCATGGCGGGCAGATCGGTGCGCAGATAGGATTGTTCAATATGTGTTACGGTCATACCGTGCTTTATAGCATAAAGCGGAACGGCGCGCAAATGAAAATATTCGCGCAAAAAATCATCACACGATCTGTGCCATCGCAAGCCCAAAGTCCTCCGGAGGGTCGGTCTCAAACGCGAGTGGATGCCCGGGGGTGAGGGTGAACGTGATACGTTGGGCGTGGAGCAGAACGCGCTTGGCACCTGCGGGACAACATACCCGTGCGCTTCCATAGCGCGTATCACACGCAATAGGGTTGCCAAGTGCGGCGAGATGAACGCGGAGCTGGTGCATCCGTCCCGTTTTTGGCTTCAATTCCACCAACGAAAAGTTATTTTTTTCCGCCAAAACGCGGTACTCGGTATACGCGTCGCGCACCCCACTTAAAATCGTCTTGCCGTTTTGCACCGCACGTTTGAGAGGATTACGCACCATTCTGCCGATAGGCAGATCAATCGTCCCCACGCGATGCAGAAGCGTACCGCAGACGATGGCGCGGTAGGTTTTCTGCACCTGTCGCGCCATAAAAAGGGCTTTTAACGCGAGAAAACTTTCCTGCGTACGCGCGGCGACCATGACACCGGAGGTTTCCTTGTCTAGCCGATGCACAATGCCCGGGCGCACGGCAGGATCATCCCCCACTCCCGCAAGTTCGGGAAATTGTCTAACCAGCAAACTGGCGACCGTCTCGCCAGAAACCGAAACGCCGCCATGGGATGAGATCCCCGGCGGCTTATTGATGACGATGAGTGCATCGTCCGCATAGATTATTTCCAATTTTTTTTCTCCCATGAATTACTTTCCGACTTTGGAGAAATAATTCTGACGTACGAGGATGAAGCGGAGGAAGCCCTGCGTGAGGTGGTGGAAGAGGAAGGCGAGCGAGGCCGCGAGCGCCAAGATGAGTATCTCTTCCAAAAAAGTGGCGTGAAGAAACGCGGCACCAATGAATTTGAAAATCTGCACAGGGTCGGAGAAGAGTATGCGCGTGCCGTTTTCTATAATACGCTCCACGAAAATAAGCTGGCCGACCGCATAGAGAATCACGGAAAAAGCGACCACCTCAACCAAAAGAACCGGCAGAAGCGTACGAAAGAGCCACACGCGGTAGATCTTTTGTAGAACCTGCCCGCGGAAGCGAGGCGTTGCGTTAGGAATCGTAGTTGTGGTTGGAGAAGGCATGAGATATTGATTATTGAGGCGAGCTCGCGGCCCCGTCGTTTAATTTTTTGAATAATTTCTTGGCGCGGAACAGACGCATTTTGAGAGTAGGAATGGATATATGCTCCTCGTCTGCGATCGTCCGGTATGACTTGTCTTCAAAGTAATAGCTCGCCAGAACGGTACGGAGATGGTCGGGCATTTTTTCAAGCGTGCCCGAAACGGTCGCCTTCGCGTCGGCGGCAAACGAGAAGCGCGTCGCCAAATGCTCATCTGGCACCTCCTGAAACACCGAGGGATCTTCGGCAAGGAATTCGCCGCGATGAAGCTTGCGATAGTGGGTAATGGCGGTGTTAATCGTCACCTTATACGCCCACGATTTGAATTCAATGCCCGCCAATTTTTCAAATTTCGCGGCGTTTTTGTACATCTTTACAAACGCCTCCTGTACGATGTCTTCCGCCTCTTCGCGCCCCTTCACCACCCGCCACGCGGCGCGCATGAGCGGCTCGTGGTACTTTTCTACCAGAAGCTCAAAAAGCGCCGGCTCGGCGAGAGAGGCCCGCAAAATTTCCTCATCCTTCATGTCCGCCGCAGACATATGCACGGACTCTTCATCAAAATACGACTTCATAACGACGGGGAAAAACCGGCCTTTTCTTTAGTAATAACAACCGAAGTTCAAGGAGTCCGGTTTCACTTATCACCGGTCTATCATACAATACTTTTAATTTTTTTGCAATGATCTCTTGGCAGTAATACCATTTCCGCCTTTACGAAGAAGTGGGACTCGCTGGCGGGTTCACAACGATGCGACGGATATCAAAACGAGGGTCTTGGAGATCGCGGCGCCACTCCCCCACCCGCGTGCGGCTCGTAATCAGCGCGGCGAGATGCATTTTGTCCGAAAAATGATTAATAAGAAACGCACCTGCCAGCGCGCCGTCGCGGAAGAAAAACCGCTCGTACCGCGTGCCCTCCTCTTCATGGCGCGAGATCGCTTCGGAGCCGGGAGTATCCGCGTTTATGCAGGAGCCGAGCGCCGTAATCTGCAGACCGAAATTGGTAATGGAGTAGGTGGCAAGATGATTAAACGCCGCGCGCTCCCCTACCATCGTAAGTCCCACCTGCCGCCCTTGCAAAAACGCGCTCGTCCAATTGCCGTCGGTGTGGTGCGTGCCGCTCACTATATCGTAAAACTCCGCTACATCGCCCGCCGCAAAAATCCCCGGCTCGTTCGTCTCCAAAAATTCATTCGTCAGCACGCCCTGCGCACCCAGCGCCACACCGCTTCCTTCTAAAAATCCGAACGAACGGTCAATGCCCACACCCACGGCAAGCGCATCCACCGTCAGCTCATGACCCGCGGCTGTCGTTATCTTCACCTCATTTTCGGCGCGCGTGAGGCCAGCAATTTCCGTCTTCGCGGAGAATGCAACTCCATGCAGACGAAGGTGGCGATGGAATAATTCGCCCCCCACGGCATCCACAAAGTTGCCGAAAAAATATTCATCGCGCATGAGCGCGGTCGGCATAATTTTGTGCAGAACAAACGTCTCCAAAAACTCAAGCCCGATAAAAGACGTGCCGATAACAATTGGTTTTCTGATCCCCGGTATCGCTGCGAGAAGCCGATCTGCATCCTCTATCGTCTGCAGGCGGTATACAAATGATTTATCCTTTTTCTCGCCCCACGGCTTCACGTGTCCGCCGCTCGCAACAAGCAATGCACCGTACCGGATAAATGTCCCGTCATTCAGCCGCACCTCACGGCGTGATACATCTATCCCCATCGCTTCATACGGCGCAACGAGGTCTATCTTTTGTTCCGCAAAACGATCATGAGTACGCAAAAAAAGCTTGCTCCGCGGAATTTTGCCTTTCACATATGCGGGCAAGAGAACGCGTGAATAAAGGATTTCCGGCTCGCTTGAGACGATACCGATGCTGACCTGCGGCAGACGACTGCGAATTGTCTCGGCCGCCGTTACTCCTGCAATCCCCCCGCCGATAATGAGATAGTCGTAAGCACGCATGGGTAAAGTGTAGCATAGCCAGACAGACCCACACAAAAAAAGAAAGTTGCCTCTTGAACAAGAATGCTTTTAGTCCGTTCACCACTCAAGATTTCTGCGCATTTTTCTTTTTTTGCGGGAAAATCGCAAAATTAATGCGTAACACCCTCTTCGTGTCCGAGGTAGCGGCGCACCGTTTCGCCTTCAATAATTCCCCGTCGCAGGAGCTCGTCCATGTGGTCCTCCAAAAGAAACATGCCGCTCTCGCGTCCGGTGCGGATGGAGTCGGAAATCCCCTGCAAATTATTCTCACGAATCTGGACGCGAATCGCATGGGTATTAACCAGCACCTCCATCGCAAGCGTACGACCACCAGTGGTCATAGGAAGCAAACGCTGGGCGGTCGCAATAATAAGGCGCTGGGCGAGCTGTTCACGCACGTGGCGGTGTTCGTCGTTGCTAAAACTGCTCACAATGCGGCTGATCGCCTGATAGGTCGTGCCAGCATGCATTTGGGCGATGACGAGGTGTCCCGTCTCGGCTGCGGAAAGCGCTAATGCCATTGTCGCATGGTCGCGCATATCTCCGATGCTGATAACATCGGGATCCTCACGCAGAGCCGCTATGAGCGCGTGTGCGAACGAAACGGAGTGCTCTCCCGTCCCTACCGAACGCTGATTGATGAACGAGCGATTATTTTCATGCAGGTACTCGATACTCTCCTCCAGCGTAATAATATGCCTCTCTTCATGCGCATTAATGTGTTCCACCAGCGCCGCGGCGGTCGTACTCTTGCCGGAACCCGCCGGACCGACGATGAGAATCAACCCACTTGGGCGCAACGCCGCACTTTTAAGCGAGTCGGGAAGACCCAGATCCTCGGCGTCGGGCGGGAGCGAACGGATAGCGCGCAGGGCAAGCGCAACACCATGCCGTTCTTGATAAGCATTCAGACGGAGACGCATCCCCGGAACCGGAATAAAAACTGTATCTATTTCTCCGCCCGCCTGCAGATCGCGATACTGCCGCTCGGTCATGGCGACGCGGACGATAGTGTCAATATCTTCCGCAGTGGGAGGCGTTGACTCCTTAAGCGACTTCATCTTTCCGTCCACGCGCACCGCCGGAGGTACGCCAACGGCAAGATGGATATCGGAGAAATGGAGATCTTTGTTACGATCAAGAAGAGCTACGAGATATTCCATAAAAAATGATGAGCCAACTAATGCCCCCAGCATTGCATAAATATCTTACTTTGTACATATATATCCTTATTCTCAATACTCTCACTTCGCATCCCGCCCCGTCATGCGAGAATCTTTCAACAGAAAGATTTATGAGACTCTGCAACCCTCCACAATACGAGGACGGACTCCGCTAACCGCAGAAAATGCACCCCCTAAGGACGGACGAGACGGTAAAGCTGATCCTCAAGATGAAAAAAATCAGGCGTGCGTTTTTTGCGCGGACGCGAGAGCGTATTTTCAAGCACCGCTTCCACTTTTCCCGGAAGCGCGGTCAGCACCGCAATGCGATCGGCAAGCTCCAGCGCTTCTTCAATCAAATGTGTCACCATGATAATCGTGATGTCGGTATGCCGCCAAATTTCCAAAAATTCCTTGCGGAGCTCCTCGGCGGTAAACGAATCAAGCTCGGAAAACGGCTCGTCCATGAAGATAATCTTGGGGTCGGTCGCAAGCGCCCGCGCCATACCTGCCCGCTGGCGCTGACCGCCGGACAGCTCCCGCGGAAAATTATGCGCAAACTGCTCAAGGCGAAAGCGCCGTAATTCTTCCATGACGCGCAGCTTTCTTTTGGCAATTGATCTATGACGCGAGAGCAGTCCGAATTCAATGTTTTGCGCCACCGTAAGCCACGGAAAGAGCGCGAAATGCTGAAAAACAAAACTTGCATCACGTGTGGAAAATCCGCTTGCATACTGCACACTTCCATGAAAATCCCGCTCAAACCCACTCATAATACGAAGGATAGTTGACTTGCCCGACCCCGACGGTCCCACTATGACGAAAAACTCGCCGTGCCGAACAGCCAATGTAATGTCGTCAAGCACCCGCAAACCGGGGAACTCCTTGCTCACATGCGAGAGCGTAAGAATGGAATTCTTGTTTTCCATAAAAGATGCGCGCTAAGAACGAGGAATGATCTATTCCTCCATGCTTAAATGCCCCTTTTCTAAAAGCGGGAGCCAGACGAGCGTATTAATACAGAACACGATAATAAGAAGACCGAGAATGCCGAAAATCGTAATCTCGGGATTATGCGAAAAAGTGCCGAAAAAATCTCCCAAGCCGTGACGCGCATTCACAATGATTTCAGTTGCGACCAGTGCTCCCCATCCGTCGCCCACGCCGATGATGGAGCCGGTAATGAGTCCGGGCAAACTCACCGGCCAGAGAAAGAAGCGCACATAATCCACCCCCGCCACGCCCGACACCGCCACCACCTCCTCCCAATCGCGCTTGATGAGCTTGAGCGAGCCGATGATGGAGAAAAGAATTGGCCATAGAATCGTCAGCACAAGGAAAAAAATAATCGTCCCATTTGCGGGGCGAAAGAAATAACTGATAAGCGGCAGAACGGCAAAGGTGGGAAAGCTCTGCAAGACATCAAAGAGCGGGAGCGCGACGATTGACCGACGACCACGATAGAAAGAGACCGCAAGGATCCAGGCGAGAAATACGGCGATGAGATAGGCGGCAAGAAGCCGCGCGAGAGAGACGAACACATCCACAAAAAGCTCCGCGCCCGAGATATGAGCGATACGTGAGAAGCTCAAGAGAAATAAAAACGGCACGACAATAAACGCGAGTGTCGTGAAGACATGGCGCTTTGACGGATAAATATGATGCATGACCGTCTTCTTCCTCCTCATGACACTAGTATACTATAAAACCGACTCCCAAGCCCACCCCCAAATAGAGACAGTTCGCCAACTAAGAAAAATAATGCTAGTATCACCGTAGGATATTTATGCGTGGAAATCCCATGGAGAAAGAGAGGAGCAGGATGAAGCCAAAACAACGCGGACCGTGGAGAGCTCCCCATAGACGACCCATTCCTATCACGAACAGGGTTATCGGAATGGTTTGGCGTCTTTCATCTCACGATGTAGCGCGGGAAGGAGTTCTTAAGATCAGGCGCATGCGGCACGAATTACATCCCGGACCTCTGATTATTGATGCTACCGTACTCTCCGCATCCAACAACGATGGATGGTATGTCGTTCTTGTGGGTATTGGCGAAATGTTTGATGCCAATTTTTTGGCTCAATGCGGCGTATGCATACGCGATGTTGGTGGTAGCGTACTGGCCGAATCAAAAAGAGCGCGCCGTTTGATCCAACAAACATACGCCGAATGGATGAGGATACTCAAGCAAGAGCGCAAGAAGACCAAAGAGCTTTTGAACAGCACCATGAAAAATGGGCTGTAGCGTTCGCGAAAACACGGTGTTATCCAAAGAGGTACCACCGTTTTTATTTTCTCAAAATCTATCCACTTCCCTATTGAAATATCTTTTTTGTTTGAGGAACCGTCGGTTTGATGGCTTCGTGCAAGGCGCAAAGCCATCAAACCGACGGGCGAAGCCCCAAGGCAACTTCTTCGGCAAATCAATTTTGGTGGACTATCTGGGATTCAGTTGGAACCAATTTATTGAGGAAATGGCTCTCTGGCATGATTTGAGGTCAGAAATGCTGGGGATTGCGTGAATGATGAAAAGTTACCCCACCCCGTGCACCACTACTTATTTGCCTCCTCTTGCTATATAATAGAGAAGAAGAAATAGTGTCGCTATTCCCATAATGCAAGAGATTGTGGAGTTTCGTAATTCGAAGATTGTACAAAAAATTGCCCTGAGTCATGCATGCGCGCTCGGGGCGATAGAATCCTCCTTCTATGCAAGGGTTACTTTTCGGTATAGTAAACTCGATTGCCCGCCCATTTTTCAAAATGTTGGGATAGGTTATAATTGACTGAGTTCCAGACGGACGCGATAGGAATGTGCGGGAAGGATCCGAAATACACCTTTTGTCCCAAATTCACATCTTCTGTTCCTATCTGACCATCGGGAAGAATCAGACAATAGAATCTGTTATAATCAGCAGAACGGTTGGAATATCTGATATGTAGAGCCGGGTGCATTTGCCGGATCTGTTCAAGCTGAGGTACCATGACAGATTCTTGTGGGCGTAACTGGTCATAAATAGGAAACGCTCTCCCAGCAGGAATCGTCCATGAAATACCCCAATCGGTCACCCCCAAATATTCTAGAATGCCTGCCATAGCCAGCAATGAATGTTGGTTCTGCATGTTCAACGCTGTGAGCACCCTGAGACTGATTCCGTTCGCAATACATAAGGCAATCGCATTCATCGTTTCATTCCATGCATCTCCTCTTTTTTGCCGGCTGGGACGAATCCGATTGTTAATGTCTCGGGTACCTCCATCAAGGCTGATCTCCACACGGGTACACACGTGCAGATTTCTGACATTTTCTTGTTGTATGAATGTCCCATTTGTTCCAAGTACCACACTCACACCACCATCGTGAAATCTTCTGATAATACCGAATAGGTCATCACGCAACATCGGCTCTCCACCCGAGATGGTAACTCTCATAACTTTTGCCTTAATAATCCTGTCAACAATCGTGAAGCAGTCTGAGGTTGAGAGTACTACACGCGGCAGTTGCTCAAGATTCCCATAGCAATGTATACACTTGAGATTACAGCCACCAATAATGACCCATCCGATCCCAATAGGAGTGGAGGGTAAGGATTCCCGTCCTTGTCTAACCTCCGCAGTAAATTCATCAACCAGCGAGTTATACCGAATTGCCCCCCACGGTTCTTCACGACTACTAATCATTTCAGCCATGTTTCCCCCCAAAAATTGACTGTTAAAGTACGAGGAAAAGCAAAGTAATATTAATACTAATTTTTCTATTTGTCAATGGAAAAAATCATTAAGGTGGGTATCCAAGGGATCATCCTTGATAACTTGAAAAAAAAAGTCCTTCTTGGAAAAAGAAAAAATTGTTTTGGCGCAGGTAGCTGGGGATTACCAGGAGGTCATTTAGAATTCGGTGAATCTTTTGAAGAAGCGATCGCACGGGAGATACTTGAAGAAACAGGATTGATAGCCCAAGAAGTAAAAGTATTCGGCGTGTTCAATACTCGGGTCTTGCCAGCATCCCATCATATTCAGATCGGTTGTTTTGTCGAAGTATATAAGGGAGTCCCCCGGATTGTCGAACCCGATAAGTGCGAGGTATTGGATTTTTACGATTTGGATGCCTTACCCAAAGCAATATTTATCAGCTCACAGCCAATTCTTGATGAGTTTCGAAAAAATCGCTCATTCCAATAATATCTGATAAGAGGATGAATGGGCATGGCATAACATTTGGAAACACCAAAAAATACTCTACTTAAGGTACTTCTATGCTTCTTAGTTCAAGAGTGCCTTTTATGTTATGCATCAAAGATCTTATACTTAAAAGGTTTTTGAAAGATTGGACCTACGGGGAGTCGAACCCCGGTATCGCGAATGCCATTCGCGCACTCTGCCATTGAGTTATAGGCCCTTGAAAAATATTTTGGGATTATTTCCAGAACCCAAAAAACTGATGTTTCAATCATGGTACCTAAGGAACACTGACAATTCAACGATGCCCCCGCGAGGAATCGAACCTCGATTTAGGGCTTAGGAGTCCCTCGTTCTGGTCCGTTGAACTACGGGGGCAGACAAGCACCGCTATCCTCGTGAGGATAGCGGAAAAGGTCTTTAAGAGCAACCCTCCTTTCTTTATTCGTATACGACACATCCCATAGCGCAACTTACCCTTTTTATTTCCCTGCAATATGTCAACACTCGTATGCTCATCTGTTGCGGACAAAGATAAGACATCATATACTGTACCCATGCCCCACTCCCCCTACGAAGAGCGGATTATTAAAATGGTTGAGCACGCGATGCCAAGTGTCGTGAGTATCGTTGTCGGCAAAGATTACGAAGCGATTCTGCGCGAGCGGCCCTACGAGCTCATGGCGCAACATGGCGATCATCTTGACCTTCCCCCGCCCGAAGAAGACCTCCCACACACGAAAGGCGGTAAGGTGCGCGTCGGCGGCGGTTCGGGATTCATCGTGGGGAGCGCCGGTCTTATCCTCACCAACAAGCATGTCGTTCATGACGCGGACGCGGAGTATCTTATCACCACCGCTTCAGAGGAGACCTACCCAGCACATGTCATCGCGCGCGATCCGCTCAACGATGTGGCGATATTAAAAATACAGGCGGACGGCCTTCCCACACTCCCGCTCGGCAACTCCAACAGCATCCGGCTGGGGCAAACCGTACTCGCCGTCGGCACGGCACTCGGCGAATTTCAAAATACGGTTTCTTCCGGCATCGTCTCCGGCCTCTCCCGCTTTATCACGGCATTCACGGATGCAGACGGGCACTCGGAGCGCTTGCGCGGACTCATTCAGACCGACGCGGCTATTAACCCGGGCAATTCCGGCGGACCGCTCGTCAATCTTGACGGCGAGGCGATAGGCATCAATTCCGCCGTCGTTTTCGGCGCGCAAAATATCGGCTTCGCTATTCCCATCAATAAAGCAAAACAAGACCTCACCGAGGTAGAGAAGCACGGCAGGATCCGGCGGCCGTTCTTGGGCGTACGCTATATTCTCTTAAACCCCATGCTCCAGAAACGCTTCCGCCTTCCCATAGACCATGGCGCGTTCGTCCTGCGCGAAGGTATGCCGGCTGAAGCGCCTGCCATTATCCCCGGCTCTTCGGCTCATCGCGCCGGCATTCAGGAGATGGACATTATTACGGAGTTCAATCATAAAATCATTGACGGCGACAAAAACGGACTGGAGGGTATTTTGGAAGAGGTTGCCATCGGTCAGTCCGTAGCGGTTAAAATAATTCGCGACGGTGCCGAACAGACGCTCACCCTCGTCGCCGAAGAGCGGCACATATAAAGCACAACATGTAAAAAGATTACCAAGAAAAATCGTTTCGACTTGTCGGAACGATTTTTGCTTGCTCGTTTTTAGCGACAGGGAGCGCTACCAAGAGGTAACAATTTCGCGCATCTGATATTACTCGGCAAGGGCTTTTTTTGTGCGCCCGACGATCTCATCAAGGGAAAAATTCGCCTTGATCATATAGTCAATCGCGCCCAGACGTTTTGCCTCCGCAACATCACTCGCTTCGGCACTGTTGGAGAAAATGATGACTTTGGCATGCGCGCCCGCAGGTGTGCGGCGAATGGCGCGTAACGCCTCAAAACCTTTTTTATCAGGCAACATCAGGTCCAGAAGCGTGATATCGGGCTTGACCTCCTCAAACTTCTTGACACCCTCCGAACCAGTACGCGCCACCGAGACGGCAAACTCCGGCACGGAAGAAAACTCCTGCATCATGAGATCAATCATGAACACGTCGTCCTCTACGATAAGCACCTTGCTTTTGACGCTTTCATTAGGCATAGATGAGCGCAGTATACCACCACCCTTATTACGAGCACAACAAGGGAAAAGCACAGCCATGCACAACACTATCACAACTTATAGGTATTTTCACCTCGTCGCTCTATAGCCAGTATAAAAATTGTTCCCTGCGTGTCCTTTCGGTAGATAATCCGTAACACACCTTTACGGACGCGGAAAATATCGGCATACCCTCTTAGCTTCTTGACATCGAGATGAGCTGTTTTGTCAGCATCCAACAAATGCAATAATTCTTTAACAACCTCTCGCTCTTCCAAAGAAAGTTTTTGGAGAGCTTTTTCTATCTTGTCCACAAGGGATATCAAAGCTTATCCATGCGTTAGAGTCGGGATAGCAATTCGTTGAGCGGGACACCCCCTTTTTTGACCTTCGTGAAATCTACCAATGATTCCCATAAATCTTCGGCATCCGGCGGAGAAATCTTAAAGACCGGCTTTGAGCGCCGCACAACAATAAACGACTTTCCTTTTTTCACTTCGGAAATATAAGCACTCACATCCTCTCGGAGTTCCTTTAGCCCGATAAGGTTGTCCATACACACAAAGTTTATCTAAAGATAAACTTTGTGTCAAGCGCAGACTCTTCTCTCATGGGCGACCGACGGGGATTGAACCCGTGATAAGAGCTCCACAAGCTCCTGTGTTACCACTACACCACGGCCGCCATACTGCTATTCTAACAAAAAAATACCGTTTGTAAAGCCGCTTCCTCTGTGCTAGCATGATGCCATGACCGACAAGAAAAACAAACTGTCCGAGCGGCGCATTGCACCTGAATTACCGAGCGGTTTTCGGGACTACTCCCCCACCGAGACGATCGCAAAACAGGCGATGATTGATACTATCCGAACGACCTTCGAGCTTTTTGGATTTGATCCTTTGGAGACCTCATCGGTACAGCGCACGGAAGTTTTGACCGGCGGCGAGGAGGATTCGGGCAAGATTATTTTCAACGTGAAAGGGTCTCAAGAGAAAGAATCTGATTCGTCGCTCCGGTTTGATTTGACGGTTCCCCTTGCACGCTTTATGGCGGCGAATCAGGATATTCCCAAGCCGTTTAAACGTTATCAGATCGGCACGGTTTGGCGCGGCGAGCGATCGCAAGCCGGGCGCTACCGCGAATTCATGCAAGCGGATGTTGATATCGTAGGATCATCGTCACTTGACGCCGATGCGGAGATTATCGGGGTCATCTATGCAACGCTCAAAAATCTCGGCATTGATGACTTTCTTATAAAGATAAACGACCGAAAGGAGTTGCAGAAACTTCCCGCATTTGCCGGATTCGCGGAGGAAAAACTGTGGCCGACACTCCGTATTATTGATAAGTTGGATAAGATTGGCGAAAGAGGCGTTCAAGCCGAACTCGTAAAAGAAATCGGTGATACGGCGGCAAAAAAAGTAGCCCGATTCCTCAACGATACAACCAGTGCGAACGGCAACCTTGCTGATCTTTTAGAACCGGTACGACAAATCAACATCACCGAACAATACTGCCGGGTAGACCGCTCTTTGGTACGAGGGCTAAGCTATTACACTGGCGCGGTTTTTGAGACCATTCTAACGACCATGCCGGAAATCGGGAGTATTTTTTCCGGCGGGAGATATGACGACCTCGTGGCGCGCTTTACCGGACAACCGATTTCGGCGGTTGGCGCATCTATCGGCGTTGACCGGCTATTCGCCGCGTTGGAGAAGCTAGGCAAAGCAGATGGACAAGGAACAAAAACAAGGATGCTTATCCTCCAACTTGATGAGCTATTAAAAAACGAATATCTCGCCATGGCACAGGAACTGCGCGGTGCTGGCATGAACACAGCACTCTATCTCGGCGATGACCGCGCGTTTCAAGCTCAACTCGCCTACGCGGTAAAAAAAGAAATTCCGTTCGTCATTATTTACGGCGATCAGGAGAAACGAAAAGACATCGTCACGATAAAAAATCTGGCAACCAGAGAACAGCAAGAAGTGCCAAGAGAAAATCTTGTCGAGTATTTTTCGCCGAAGGCGGATCCACCTCTGACGGACAATGGATAAAACATTTTTCGCCCTCGTAGCTTAATGGATAAAGCAGGGCTCTTCTAAGGCCTTGATGGGGGTTCGATTCCCTCCGAGGGCATCAAAGATATATTGACATAGATAAGCCTCAGTATATACAATAGCATCATGAAAACAGTCATCAATATCAAGACGGATAAAGCGACCAAGGTGGCGGCGAAACGGCTTGCTGAAAAAATGGGGCTTCCTTTAAGTACGCTCATCAATTCATATCTCAAGCAGTTCGTGCGGAACCGCGAGGTACATTTTTCTCTGGCGCCGCAGATGACTCCCTCTTTAGAAGCAATTATTGAGGAAGCTGAACGCGATCTGAAAGAAGGAAAGAATGTTTCTCCTGCTTTTTCCTCTATGGAGGATGCAATCGGATATCTTCACTCCGCGAAATGAGACCGAAATTTCACCAACGATTTATCAAACAGTATCGGAAACTTCCCAAGAGCAAGCAAGATCAAAGCGATGAACGACTACGACTTTTTGAGACGCATCCATTTCATTCTCTTCTCAATAATCATCCGCTCAAAGGAAAATGGCTCGGATATTCAAGTATCAACATCACCGGCGATCTCCGTGCAGTTTACCGATTAACAGACCAGGACACCGCATACTTCGTCGCTATTGATACTCATCACCACCTCTACAGCTCGTAAACTAATGAGGGAAGAAAGTTCTTATCCTTGAATTAGTTTGAACACATTTTGTCCCGACTGGCTGGGATGAGGAAATCCTCTTACGAAGTCCAGAGAATGCGGCGGAGCCGCGCCGCTGATTCAGTGGAATCGCCTACCAGGTCAAAACCGCAAAAGAACCCGGAGAAAGACGCTTGCCCCATAGTAAACTGAAGGTTCTACCACTGGGGTCGACTCAAACCATGTTTTAATATGCTTAATATGTTTACCATAAAAGAGCATGGGATCATAATAGCGTTCTTTCTGCTGATTAGCGCAGTGATCGGTACAATAGCTGTATTTTTATATTTATCCCCAACCAATTGTGATGGAATTGGCTGTATAGCGTTGCTCCCCTATGCTATTCCGACTTTACCAACATATCCTGCTGTTGCCTTAATAAATTTTTTGACAATTGGTCCTGCTTCTGGAATTCTCAGGTCTCCAACGCTATTGAAGTTTATTCCAATTTTTTTGATATTCGTAAACAGTTTTATTTTCGGATTACTATGTACGACGGTTTTTATTTCTTTTAGAAAAAGATTTGATGGAGAAAAGCTGAATAGAACAAAATATGCAGCAAAAAAGTTCCTTCCCTATTTTTTCGTTTGGGTAGTTATTTTCTCAATTTTCATTGCTGTTAAGTATCCGCTCAAACCATTTTTGTCTGACGAAGAGATTCTTTCAGCATGCACGGCTCGTCGGTATACAAATACAAATAAGTGTTTGATAAATTATGTTGTTTATAAGCTACCTACTGACCTTCCACACTTAGATTAATATAGTGTACTCGCCTTGAGAAATCCTTTCAGCAGTTTCGTGTTGGATAACCGGCGCCTTGACCTGTGTATTGATTCTTTCAGATGTCCCATGCCGTCGGGTACATGATTGG
>JAUYPE010000003.1 GCA_030697705.1 bacterium
TGGGCTCCATACCGGTTTGGGCTGGACATTCAGGGTGGGACGCATCTCGTTTACGGCGCGGAGGTGAATAATATTTCTGCGTCTGACCGGGCCGCGTCGCTGGAGGCGGTGCGCGATATCATTGAACGACGCATTAATCTCTACGGCGTGGCTGAACCATTAGTACAAGTGGAAAAATCTGGTAGTGATTGGCGGCTTATTGTGGAGCTTGCGGGCGTGAAAGATATAAATGCGGCAATTCAGCTTATCGGCGAAACGCCGTTTTTGGAATTTCGCACCCAGCGGTCGGACGCGGAACGCGATGCGATTCTTGCCGCGCAAAAAACCGACGAGCAACTCGGAGAGGATCCTTATTTTGCCGCTACGCCACTGACGGGTCGTTTTCTCAAAAAAGCATCGCTGACCTTTGGCGAAACCACCTTTGAACCGACGATTTCATTGGAATTGACGGATGAGGGAGGTAAGATTTTTGCCATCATTACGAAAGAAAATATCGGCAAACCGGTTGCGATATTTCTGGACGGCGCGCCAATCTCCGCGCCAATTGTGCAGGAGGAGATTACCGGAGGCCGTGCCCAAATATCGGGGAGTTTTACGGCCGCGACTGCCAAGGAGCTGGTCGGGCGACTCAATGCCGGAGCACTTCCCGTGCCCATTAAGCTCATCGGACAGCAATTGGTGGGAGCTTCGTTGGGGGAGGAATCGCTTGCGCGCAGTGTGCGGGCGGGCGTCATCGCGCTCATCGCGGTTGCCGCATTTATGATTCTTTGGTATCGCCTGCCGGGAGTTGTTGCTGTTGTGGCGCTCCTGCTCTATGTCGGTATTACTCTTGCGATTTTTAAACTTATTCCAGTGACGATGAGTGCCGCGGGTATGGCGGGATTCATCCTGTCTATCGGGATGGCAGTGGATGCGAATATCTTGATTTTTGAACGGATGAAAGAGGAGATGCGCGCGGGACGTGGGCTTGAGGAGGCGGTACGCGAGGGCTTCAGTCGCGCGTGGACATCCATTCGCGATTCCAATGCCTCCAGTTTGATTACGGCGGCGATTCTTTATTGGTTCGGCGTCAGTGTTGTGCGAGGATTTGCGCTTACGCTCGGTATTGGCATTATAATCAGCATGTTTTCTGCCATCAGCATCACGCGTACTTTTCTCTTGGCAATTATGACGCGGCGGCTCCAGCGCATGAGATTTTTGTTTCTGAACGGTTTGGCGCGGCGGTAAGCGCGTGTCGCTCATCGGATCCTCCACCTATGAATATCATCGGAAAAAAATACCTGTTTTTAACCATTTCAACCATACTTGTCGTGGCAAGCTTTGCCGCTATTGCCGTGTGGGGGCTCAAACTGGGCATTGACTTTACCGGCGGCTCGCTTCTTGAGGTTGATTTTCCTCAAGGGGCGCCAACGATTAGCGAAGTGCGTTCAGGGCTTCAGGGAATGGACCTGGGTACTCTTACCATCCAGTCGAGCGGGGATGCGCAGATGATTCTCCGTTTCAAGACGATTGACGAGCCGACCCACCAGGAAATAGTACGCCGCCTTGCCGTTGCGCGCGCTCCTGCAGTTTCGGCTCCCGCCGAAAAAAGTCCAAAGACGCCGGAGCAATTGCCCGTAATCGAGCGGCGGTTTGATACCGTCGGACCGACCATCGGACGGGAGCTTCGCTCGCGTTCGCTCGTGGCGCTTGCCGTCGCGAGTATCGCGATAATCCTTTATATCGCGTGGGCGTTTCGGCGCGTTTCAAAGCCGGTCTCTTCCTGGAAGTACGGCATTGCGGCGGTGGTGGCGCTCTTGCATGACGTCGTCATTCCGGCGGGCGTTTTCGCGGTGCTCGGGCATGTGTCGGGTCTTGAAGTTGACGCGCTTTTTATCACGGCGATGCTCACGATCATGGGATTTTCAGTGCACGACACTATCGTTGTTTTTGATCGTACGCGTGAAAATTTGCAGAAACTCAAGCGTGCCGAGGCGTTTGAGGTGACGGTGAACAGGAGTATAAACGAAACCTTTGCCCGCTCCATCACGACCTCGCTGACCGTTCTCTTCGTTCTTGGCGCGCTCTTTGTTTTCGGCGGGGTGACGGTGCACTCGTTTGTTTTGGCGCTCCTCATCGGTGTCGCCTTTGGCACCTACTCCTCTATTTTCGTGGCAAGTCCTCTTTTGGTATTGTGGCAGGGACGGGCTCGGTCGCGCTAGAGGATTGTGTTGAATCGTCATTTGACAAGGAATAAAGAGTTTGTTATTCTGACAGCAGGTATCAGGCAGGGGCGTCCATGGTTTTAGCAGGACGTTTTCCGTGCTTCTCCCCTTATCACCCATCAACTAAATTTTTAGTCATTAACCCCTTCCTTATGGTTCTTAATCTTCCTATCGCGCCTCACGAGGCGACCAAGATGGTACTCAAAAAGCTTTCCAGCAAGCGCATGCGTGATGTCCTGGAAAAACGGTACGGTCTGAAAGGACGTTCGCATTTGACACTTGAGGCAATCGGTCAGGAGTACAAGATCACCCGTGAGCGCGTGCGCCAGATTGAAAACGACGCACTTCGGCATATCGCCAAACCAGAACATCTGCAGGAGGTGGAGCCGCTCTATAGCGTCATTGAGGCGGAAATCGGCAATAGTGGCGGTGTAATGGCCGAGCATCATCTTTTCTCCATTCTTGCCGATGAGCGCTACCATCCGCATCTGGGACTCTTGCTTGGTGTCGGCGAGCGCTTCCGTCCGGTTGTGGAAGACGATCATCATCATAGTCGTTGGACGCTTGAAAAAACTGCGGCAAAAGAAGTTGAGCGTATTATGGATCGAACCGTTGAAGAGCTTGCGCGGAACGGCAAGACGGTCTCGGCGGAGGAGTTGCGGGCACTCGTCGCTCGTTCCGCAAAAGAGGTTACTTCGCGCGAACCGGGACCTCACACCATTGAAGCATATCTCGCGACCTCAAAACTCATCAGAAAAAATCCTTACGATGAATATGGTCTCGTCGGGTGGCCGACGATCAGCCCGTCCGGCGTCAAAGATAAGGCCTATGCCGTTCTGGCGCGCGCAGGCCATCCCGTTCATTTCCGTGAGGTTGCGCGCGCGATTGACGAGGCGCATTGGTCCAAGCGCAAAGCACATCCCCAAACCGTACATAACGAGCTCATCAAAGACAAACGGTTTGTATTGGTAGGGCGGGGTCTGTATGCTCTCGGCGAGTGGGGATATGAACCGGGTGTCGTACGGGATGTTATCGCTTCGGTCTTAAAAAACGCGAAGCACACGATGACCCGCGAAGAAATTATCGAGGCGACCATGCAGAAGCGCATGGTCAAAGTTCCGACCATTCTTTTGAATCTCCAAAACCGTTCTCTTTTCCACCGTACGGATGATGGAAAATATCGCCTGGCGTAAAGATAGGCACAAGAACGATTCTTTTAAATGTTCTTGCTTATAAAAAAGCCCCGATAATCCGGGGCTTTTTTATATTTCTCTGATGATGGACACGGTGTCATTACTTGGTTGTGCGGAGGTTTTTTGGTATACTTGTGGTGTATTTGCCGTAAGGAAACTATTATGGATATCGCTCTGCCGGACGGGGTTATCACATTCATTCAGATCGCGCATGAAGGATTTTTTGCCATCTGGTGGCTTTTCCTTTTTCTTCCCCTTGCCTATGGCGCGGCAGAGGTTTGGCTTGTGTATGCCCAGCGGTGTTTTGCGAAAAGCAATCCGAACCGCCTCGTAGAGCTCGTTATCCCCCGCGAGGTGCGCAAGACGCCGCGGGCGATGGAGCAGATTATGACGGCTATCCATGCGCTTCGCAACTCTCCCGCAAACTTTCAGGAGGTCTGGTGGGACGGGGAGACGGCGTCCGTCTTCAGTTTTGAGATGGCGAGTTTTGGCGGGGAGGTGCATTTTTATATGTGGGTTCCGGTGCGACATTTGAGTATCGTGCGCGCGACGATTTACTCGCAATACCCGGAGGTTGAGGTAGTGGACGTTGACGATTATACACACCGCTTTCCTCCGCATTTTGACGAGCTTGAAGGATTGGGATACCGGATGTTCGGCAATGAACTCCTGTACTCAAATAATAATAAAGAGGTTAAAAAGGAAGCGATAGATGTTTATCCTATCCGTACCTATGTTGATTTTGAGGCGGTGGCGGAGGAGAAAGAGCTTGATCCCATCTCCGGTATTCTTGAGGTGATGGCCGGTATCCGACCGCAGGAGGAGATGTGGTTGCAGTTTGCCACGCGTCCCCTTATTGATAATGAGATTCCGGATTGGGCGAAGAGCGGTGGGGACGAAATCAATCGGCTCAAGGCCCGGTCGCGGGGAACGATTAATCCCATTACTGGCGAGCAGATCTATACGCTCCCAAGTCCGGGTGAGACGGAGGCGATGAAGGTCATTGATCGGAATGTCGGAAAACCAGGATTCAAAGTGGTCATCAGATATCTTTACTTTTCCCCGAAAGATATTTTCAACGGCAATGTGGGCCAGCGGGGGATTTTTTCCGCGCTTAACCATTATGCGACGGAGTCGTTTAACAAATTTAGGCACAATGTATATGTCTGGACGCGGGTCAATGTGTGGTACTCGCCGTATTTTTTCCCCGCGTTTCGCCTGAAGGTGCGTAGCAGGAGGATCCTGCGCCATTACCGTATCCGTAAGATTTATCCGGATAGTTTGGTGGCGCGCATGATCGTACCTACGGGTCCGGGGGAGACTATCACGATGAACACCGAGGCGCTCGCCACGCTCTTCCACTTGCCGACGAATCTAGTCAATACCGGTCCGCTCATACCGCGCTCCGAGGCCAAGCGCGTTGGTCCACCCTCGGGCTTGGGAATTTTTGGCGAGGAGGGTGACGAAAAACTTCCGGGGATATACTAGACCTACTGCACAATAACCTTTCTGCTACAATGATGATTTTTCGGCTGCAAACAACTCATCGTTCGTCCATGAATACGCGGTATTCACCTCCTCACGCTTCGTTGTTTTCGCACGAAAAATCATCATCTCGCTACGAAAATTATTGTGCAGTAGGTCTAGCATGGATCGGTAGATGATGATTATCCTCCGTTTCTTTTATTCATGGCAATAACCAAACTCCATCTCTCTAAATCAGCGCCGCCCCCGCCGCCCCTGCCGGTCTACCAGCAGATGGATCCGCGCGAGGTTTCGTTTATTGGACGGACCAATTATGAGGCACCGCTTGAGTCAAAAAAATATGTTTTCGGCATCACGCGCGCGGACCGCAACCGGCACCTCTATATTATTGGCAAGTTTGGTGTCGGCAAGTCAAAATTGCTGGAGCTCCTTATGCGCCAGGATATCGCCTACGGTTACGGCATGTGTCTCTTGGATCCTCACGGCGACCTTATTGCCGAGCTTTTGAAATTCATTCCGCGCGAGCGTGCGGGGGATGTTATTGTCTTTGATCCGACTGATATGGGTGCCATCGCCTTTAATCCTTTTCGAGATGTGGCGCCTGAGTTTCGTCATCGGGTTGCGGGAAGTTTGGTTGAGGCGATGGAGCGGCAGTTTGGTGCGCATTGGACGCCGCGGCTTGAACAACTTTTCCGCTTTGCTGTCCTGGCGTTGCTTGACTATCCGGAGGCGACACTCCAAGGACTTATCTCGTTACTGACCGATGCCGCGTATCGCGCGGCGGTCGTCCCGTACATCAGTGACGAGATGGTGCGGCGATTTTTTGAAGTTGAATTTACCGCATGGACGGAAAAATTTGAGAGTGAGGCGACGATGCCGCTCATTAATCGCATCGGTCGCTTTCTTGCGGTGCCGGCAGTACGTGCGATGTTCAGCAATCCGGAGAACCGCGTTAATTTCGGTACGCTGATGCATGAGCGGAAGATTCTTCTGGTGGATCTCGCAAAAGGAAAGCTTGGTGAGGACAATGCGGCTTTTTTGGGAGCGCTGTGCGTGATGAAATTTTTAGAGGCCGGTATGACGCGCGCGGGGCTTCCGCCGCAGGATGTCCGTTCGTTCTATCTTTATTGCGATGAGTTCGCGCCGCTGGTGACGTCCGCCTTTATGCACATGTACGCCGAGGCGCGGAAGTATAAAATAAACATCACGCTTGCCCACCAATATACCGCCGAAGTGCCGCCGCCGGTGCTTGCCGCGGTGCTCGGTTCGGTCGGCAACATCATTACCTTTCGTGTTGGCGGGGAAGATGCCGAACGATTAGAGGCGGAGTTTGCGCCGGTCTTTAAAGCAAAAGACATGCTTAATTTGACAATTCAGGAGTTTTACATTAAAGAGACAATCGCGGGCGAGGCGTATGATCCGTTCTCCGCCGAAACATTAAAAGTCCTCCCGTCTCCTCATCCCTCTTTTCGCGACGACATACTTGCCGCCTCCCGCCGGAAGTATGGCATTCCCAAAGAATCTTCGGTGTAGCTTGCGTGGGGTTGTTGTTTCCTTTGCGCGGCGGATAATCTACAAGTTTACCTCTCTATTCTGTTATTCCGAGTCCCGACCCCGTCGAGGCGAGGAATCCCGCGAGCATTCAGGATACCGAAACGGTACGAGATTCCTCCCTCACGGGACGCATACTGGCAGTCGACTCCACTCGGAATGACAGCTATCGGAGCAAGCACGCAAGTCCTATAAGTGTTTTTGTTTGCGCTCTTGTCTGTACTTTTTTCGTGGGGAGGTAGTGGTATGATGTCAGTATTACACACCACGGCTAGGGCGGGGAGTTGTAGTTGGTACAATGGCGTATTCCGGTGTTTCTCTTGCCTCACTTGCTTTTGTGGCGTACGATACCGTTATGAGTACAAAAAGGGTCAGTCAATTTACTGCCGTGGCATGGAAAGAGAGGAGGCATTTTGTTTCCCAGTGTTTAAATGTTGATGTGTCCAGCTTCGGCAAAACGAAACGAGAAGCGCTTGTTCATTTGGACGAAGCGCTAGCGCTTTACCTTGAGGATGCGCCGCGAAAAATTCCCACTGTACAGCTTCCCACTCTTGAGCGGCGCATGATACCCCATGCCTAGACCGTATGCTACGCACCAAATCATCAAAGTCCTGGAATGCCAGGGCTTTATCTTTGTCTCACAGCGAGGAAGCCATGCGAAGTATCGAAAAAGCTCCAGTCGTACTGTCCTAACCGCTATCGTGCCCATTCACGGCAAAGAAATTCCTTATGGCACCTTTCGTTCTATCCTGCGCCAGACGCGTTTAAAAGAATCTGATTTTTATGGAAACTAGTACAGCAAAGAAAAAAATACTCATCTTCGGTGTGTTTGACCGTCTGCACGATGGACACCGTTCGTTTATTCGGCAGGCAAAGAATCTTGGTGGGGAGGGGAGCGAGCTTATCGCTGTCATTGCACGGGATAATACTGTGCGCGAACTGAAGGGAAGGACATCGCAACAATCCGAGGAGGAGCGGCTCACGGCGCTTGCTTATATACAGGAAGTTTCTTGTGCGGTATTGGGCGATGCGGAGCTTGGTTCGTATGCGGTGCTTGCCGCGCATAAACCGGATATTATTTGCCTTGGCTACGATCAGCACGCGCTTGCGGATGACTTGCAAAAGGTGATGCAAAGCGGCGCGATTGCTGTCCTGGCAATCAAAATACTCGCTCCCCACGAGCCGGAGCGCCTCCACTCGTCGCTGTTGACAAGTTTATGATAAATATGATAAATTGGCACGGTGCTCTGAAGGTTTGCAGGTTCTCGATAAACTCATAGGAGGTGGAAAGTGGGAGAAGCACCATGTCTGTTTTGTGAGCGCTTCAAGGAGCATAAGCGGATCATTCTTGAAACAGCGGAATTCTTCATTATTGAGGACGAGCATCCGGTAAATAGAGGACACCTACTGATCATTTCCCGGCGCCATCGAGAAGATATATTCTCGCTTCTCCCTTACGAATGGGTAGATATGCAGGTGGCGCTTAATGAGGCGAAGGCATTTGCCGATGGGGCATTTGAGGTCAAAGGGTACAGCCCCGAGGGGTACAATATTGGTGTCAATTGCGGCGCAGTGGCAGGGCAGACAATTTTCCATCTGCACATCCACCTCGTCCCGCGCTACATTGGCGATGTGCCTGATCCGAGAGGCGGAATCCGGAATTTTAAAGAACCTCTCGTGAGGTATAATCCTTAACACGAGAGCGTTTCAGTTCCTAATCGCGAGCTCATGAAAATGGGCTTGCTTTTTCATTATTGACGTGCGTGGTATAATCAGAACATGGCAACAGCAATCGATTCAACTAAAAATAATATTACGTTCATTGGCAAGTGCAACTTTCGCGGGAGCGATCGGGTGTTTGGCATTAAGCAAAAAGACCGGCGCCAACACACCTATGTCATCGGGAAGACCGGCGTGGGCAAGAGCGTGCTTCTCAAAAACATGGCGCTCCAGGATATCCGCGCGGGGAGGGGACTTGCCATTGTTGATCCTCACGGCGAATTCGTGGAGGAGGTGCTGGAGCAAATTCCTGAAAGTCGGATGAATGACGTCGTCTACTTTAATCCCGTGGATGATGCCTTTCCCATCGGTTTCAATGTGCTGGAGGTGCCTGACCCGCAGTACAAGCACTTGATTGTTTCAGGATTATTAGGCATCTTTACCAAAATCTGGGCGAATGTCTGGTCGGCGCGCATGGAGTATATTTTGCAAAATTGTATTCTCGCGCTTGCCGACACGCCCGGCACGACGCTCCTTGGTATTCCGCGTATTCTTGTGGACAAGGAGTACCGCGAGAAAATCATTGCCAATGTAAAAGATCCGGTGGTGCGTTCGTTTTGGCTCCAGGAATATGAGACATGGCGCGATCAATTCAGGAACGAGGCGATTGTACCGATTCAAAATAAAGTAGGACAGTTTCTCAATACCGATTTTGTGCGCAACATCGTCGGTCAGGAAAAGTCCACGCTGGACATTCCGCATATCATGGACGCGGGAAAGATTCTTCTCGTCAATGTCTCCAAGGGGAGAATCGGTGAGGATAATTCGGCGTTGCTTGGCGCGATGATCATTACCAAGATTCAAATTGCCGCCATGGAGCGGGTGCGGATCGCCGAAGAGGATCGGATTGACTTTCACCTCTATGTGGACGAGTTTCAAAATTTCGCGACCGATTCGTTCGCGAGTATTTTGTCCGAGGCGCGGAAGTACCGCCTCAATCTCACTATTGCGCACCAGTACATTGGTCAGCTCGTGACGGATGTTTCCACCAAGGTGCGCGATGCGGTGTTCGGTAATGTCGGTACGATGATGACCTTCCGTGTTGGCGCGGCGGATGCCGAAGAGCTTGAAAAGGAATTTACTCCCGAGTGTCTCATGAACGACCTGATCGGTCTGCCCAACCACCACATTTACATCAAGCTCATGGTGGATGGGGTTACCTCGCGGCCATTCTCGGCGACGACCTTGCCCCCGTTGAAGTTTGAAACCGACCCTACGGTAAAAGAAAAAATCATCCGCGTTTCGCGCGAGCGCTACGGTATGCCCAAGGCGGACGTTGAGAAAAAGATCGCTCAGTGGAGCGGGATGCTGGAGGGTGGAGAATACGGTGGAGAACTTCCTCCCAGCGGTAAACAGATGTTTGATGCGAAGTGTTGGAACTGCGGCAAGGAAACGCAGGTTCCTTTCAAACCGAATGGCAAGCGGCCGGTGTATTGTCTCTCGTGCTTGAAGCAAATTGAAGATGGAAAACTCATTCCGCTTCCGGAGCGTATGCCGCAGATCGGGCGCGCGCGTTTTCCGGAAAGTTTGTCGGGTATCGGTATTGAGTTTGAGGCATCTCGCCAGAGTGACGAGCATCGGCGCGAGGGTGACCGTACGCGCCGTGACGATACAAGGCGCGCGAGTTTTGCGCCGTCTTCATCTCCGTCGCATACGCCTGCGGTTCTCCCGCGGTCTCCGTCTCCGCGCATGCCGGATAATTCACCGGCTCGTCCGCGCTCTCCGATGCATGTTTCGGGCGGCAGTAGTGCGCCTGCATCGCGCCTGCCCGTCTCCGGTTCGCAATCACATTATTCTGACCACCATGCTCCGCCGAACATACTGCATGAAAATCGTTCCGACCGTCCGCGAGAACATCATGCCGTCCGTCAAGAATTTTCTTTGCGGTCCGTTCCTCGCGCCCCCCAACCATCGCGTACTATCTCGCTCTCCGCACTCAAGCGTTCCGAGGTGCCAGTATCTCATACGGGTGTGGTACATTCCTCGCATCATGCTTTGGAAGCAAAGCCGCCGCACGAACGGTCAAAAGTGGATACCCTTGCACTTCGTAGCGTACTGGAGACGTTCGTGCATGAACCATCACGCGCCACGCCGGTTCATCATGGTCCTGAATCATCGGACAAAAAAAGAACCGATACAAAAAAAGAACGCGTCATCCAGCCGGGAGAGACAGTTCATTTGTAGTATGCTGACACCGAACCCTTCCGTTATACGGGAGGATTATTGAGAAGGCGTAGCGGTGTAAATTTTCCCAGCAGGTTTTTACACTTTCTTCACGCGCTCAACGTAGTCGCCGGTCTCAGTGTTGATGCGGATAATATCGCCCGTATTGATAAAGAGTGGTACCTGGACGATCGTGCCGGTTTCCAGCGTGACCGCCTTGTTGCCGGATTGCGCGCGGTCGCCCTGAACACCCGGCGGCGCTTCGGTAACAGTGAGGTCCAGTTTGACGGGCAGTTTGAAGCTCAAAAGCTCATCATTGAAAAACAACGCTTCCACGGAGGTATTGGGCATAAGCCATTTAGCACTGTCGCCCACGCGCTCTGCAGAAAGCGTGAGGCGCTTTTTTTTATCTGCGGGATCGGTAAAAACAAACTCGCCGCGATGTTCGTAGAGAAATGAAAAGGGGCGTTTTTCAATCATCGCGTCCTCAAATTGGTCGCTCGGCTGGAAGGTGGTATCCAATGTTTTTCCCGTCCGCAGATTTCTGATTTTTGCTTGCACGACGGCTTTGCGCTGTTGCATGCGGGAAAAATTCGCCTCCAACACTTCACACGGCTCGCCGTCGCGGACAAACTGAACGCCTTTTTTGAGGTCGGTGTAGGAGAGCATGGTGATGAATGCTAAATGCCGAATGATAGAAAATACAGAATAATAAATGACAAATTATAAATGCTGAATGAAGAATAAGATGAACGAGATTCTACCTAGTGCTTCATTCTTCATTCCGCATTTATCATTCTTCATTATTGTTCTCCCTTGGGGATAACCTGTCTTTCCCGCGTATTCTAGTGCACTATAATGGAATAAGCAAATAAGAGCCATAAGCATTTGGGGTGGCGGATGCCAACCCTCGCTTCAAAAGTCGACCTCTTTGTTCTTGGTTGGACGGAGAGGTGAATAGGTGATGTCCTTGCGGATTCGGGATACATCTTTCGTTATCATATACACAGGTCGGAGAATGCGCGGGGTCCTCCATCCGGGAGTCGGCACGCGTACGTCCACCGGTCGTGATTTATTTTTTACCATGATACTCCAAGATTGGGGCTATGCCATTCTTACTTCGTTGAGCGAAGTCGCACAGCAGACGCTTGGTTTCGTCCCTCAGATTATCGGTGCGCTGATCGTATTCGTCGCGGGATGGATTATTGCCGTTTCGGTAGGGAAGGTGGTTGAGCATATTTTGCGCGCGCTTCATACGGACAGCTTTTTGGAGAAACTTGATGCGGGCGGTGCGTTTGAAAAAGCGGGTGTCAAACTTCGCGCGAGTTCTTTTATCGGCGGGCTTGTGCGCTGGTTTCTTATCATCGCGTTTCTTCTGGCCGCAGCAAATATTCTCCAACTCCAGGCAGTTGCGGAGTTTCTTAAGGATGTGCTGAATTTTGTTCCGAATATAGTTGTAGCCGCCCTTATTCTTGTCATCGCCGCCGTGGTTATTGATGTGATTGAGCGTCCCATGCACGGCATGGTCGCCGCACTTGGCGCGCGCGGGGCGATTGTCGGGGCGATGGTGCGCTGGGCGGTGTGGATTTTTGCCATTCTTGCCGTACTCGTGCAACTTCGCATTGCGGCGGATCTGGTGCATATTATTGTGCAGGGAATGGTTGCGGCGCTTGCCATCGCGCTCGGTCTTGCATTCGGCCTTGGCGGGAAAGAAACCGCCGCCGCGATTCTTGATAAAGTCAGACGCGAGATGGAGAAGTAGTCCGCGTATCGGTATCGATGGATCACAAAACCACTCCGTTAAAAGCGGGGGGTGGTTTTTTTGCGGGCGAATATGATCTTCTGGTACCGTCATCATTTATGTGGTATAGAAATAAGGTGTGCGTGGTGGTCGTTCTTGAACAAGAAGGAGTTCCCGTATGAAAGTTTTAGTTATTGGTAATGGCGGGCGAGAAAACGCCATAGCATGGAAACTGGCGGAAGACCCGCGGATTAAAGAGCTCTATGTCGCACCGGGGAATAGTGAGACGGAAAGGATCGCTCAAAATATACCCCTTCATGCAAGTGACATTGGAGGACTCGCCACCTTTGCGGCGGAGCATCGCGTTGATATTGCCGTCGTGGGGTCGGAGGATTCGCTCGCGCTGGGGATTGTGAGTGCGTTTCAGGCAAGATATTTGCGCATCTTCGGACCAACGGCGGGAGCGGCGCGCATTGAATCGTCCAAGGCATTTGCCAAGCGGCTTATGGTCCAAGAAGGGATTCCAACTGCGTCCTATAAGCGCTACGAAAGTTGCCGGGATGCGGGGATTGACTTCACCAACACGCTTCCGTTTGTGGTTAAAGAAAGTGGGTTGGCGCAGGGCAAGGGTTCATTCATCTGCCGGACGGTGGAAGATAGGGAGCGCGCGCTTAGTGCGATCGCCGAGCGCAATCGTGGAAAAAATCCCGTCGTCATTATTGAAGAATATCTTACTGGCGAAGAACTTTCCATTCATGTGCTCTGTGATGGTAAGACGACGCTGACCCTGCCCGCCGTGCGCGATTACAAACCGCTGTATCTGAATCTGGACGGGACGGAGGGTCCGAATACGGGTGGCATGGGCGCCTATTCGCCAGTGGACGATGCGACGCCGGAGTTCATGAAGCGCGTTGCGGATATCGTGGTGAATCCAGCTCTAGCCGCTCTTGCCGCTACGGGTGGTCCCTTTCACGGTGGTTGTCTCTATCCAGGACTCAAGATTCTTCCGGACGGAAGTATAAAAGTGCTTGAGTTCAACGCTCGTTTTGGCGATCCAGAGATGCAGGTGATTGTGCGGCGGCTGATGAGTCCACTTCTGGATCTGCTTATGGCGACGACGGATGGCACCTTGCATCTGCAACACCCGCTATGGGATTCCCGACCATGCTATTGTCTGGTCATCGCCGCGCGGGGATATCCGGGTACGTACAAGCAGGGGATGAGGATTGGTGGCATTAAGGAGGCGGAACGATTCGCGTCGGACATCAAGATTTTCCACGCGGGGACGGCGAGGGAGGGGAATGAGCTCTACACCACCGGTGGACGAGTGCTTAACATAACCGGACGAAATCCGGAGGAAATCTACGACGCGGCCTATGCGATTACCTTTGAGGGAGGCCGCGAGGAGGTCTACTACCGGAAAGATCTTTTTTTATCTCCCCTCTAGTGCAGTGGGAGCATGAGATGTTAGCCAAGGGGAGTCGCTCATTTTGAGCCGCTCCTCTTCTCTATTCTCTGAAAGAAAAAGACATTATCCGCGTGTCTATCATCGGTGGTCTGTCCGGATGGTTTTGGTATCAGCGTGGGCGCTTGACAGCTTTAAGGGTTTGTCTATAATAGAGGAACTTATAGAAATGATCACACTATCCACAACCTAAAGCAGGGCGGGCGGCTTGCCGGGAATGGGTGGGTCAGGGACTAAAAGCCGCGGTAACGGCTTTTTTGTTTGTCCTATAAGTCAAAGAACGAAAGAACGGGAAGTCATGGTGTCGGATGTGTCTTGCGGTATGTGTGTGATACCGGGGGAGACATGCGGGACGATGGTACTGACGCGGCATGATAGAACATTAACAATTGAGCCGTATAGATGCAGTAGATTTATACGGAAAAAAACAAGAAAACAATCTCGGCGATTTGCGAAAGCAAGTCCGCGAAAGTCCTGTGCGGCAGGATATAATTTCGCCCCAGATATTTGGGCGGGTAAAGTAAGGGCGTATGGTGGATGCCTTGGCTTTGAATGGCGATGAAGGACGTGGCGTGCCTGCGATAAACTTCGGGGAGGTGGCGAGCAACCTTTGATCCGGAGGTCTCCGAATGGGGAAACCCCTTTGCATAAAATGCATTGACTTCGTGTAAACGAGGAGCAAACCCGCTGAAGTGAAACATCTCAGTAAGCGGAGGAACAGAAAATCATCGCGTGCTTTGCACGCAGATTTAAATATTTAAATATTTAAACTTGCGCGCTTGGCGCGCGCCATTCCCCCAGTAGCGGCGAGCGAAAAGGGATCAGCCCAAACCGGTTTGATTTTGTTGGTTTTCCAATAAATATGACCGGGGTTGTAAGATGAGTGAATTTTCCGCGCAAGCGGAAAGCGAGTCCAACCAATGGTTCGTTAGCAGAACGGTCCTGGAAAGGCCGGCCACAGCGGGTGAAAGCCCCGTATGCGAAAACGAATTCGTGCTCGTTTCATTTATTCTTGAGTACTGCCCCGTATGACGACTGGGCAGGAATCCGGGAGAACTACGCTCCCAAGGCTAAATACATTCAAAGACCGATAGTGAACCAGTACCGTGAGGGAAAGGTGAAAAGCAGCCCGGTGAGGGCGGTGAAATAGTACCTGAAACCATACGCTTACAAGGAGTCGGAGCCGTGCACAGCACGGAGATTTAAATATTTAAATATTTAAATCTCCGTGCTGTGCACGGTGACGTCGTGCCTATTGAAGAATGAGCCAACGAGTTTTGTGATACTGCTCGTCTAAGCGCCGTGAGGCGCGAAGGCACAGGGAAACCGAGTGTTAATAGCGCGTTTCTAGTTAGTAGTTTGTAGTTGGTAGCCGGTAGATTTATCTACTCACTACGAACTACTCACTACCGACTAGTAGGCAGTATTATAAAGACCCGAAACCAGATGAGCTTGCCATGGGCAGGGTGAACTTTGGGTAACACCAAAGGGAGGCCCGAACCGGTAGGTCGTGCAACGCCTTCGGATGACCTGTGGTACGGAGTGAAAAGCTAATCGAATCTGGAAATAGCTGGTTCTCTTCGAAATAGCTTTTGGGCTAGCCCCGGATCATGTTCCGCGCGAGGTAGAGCTACTGGATGGTCGGTAAGGACTCACGTTCGGCCGACCAACCAAACTCCGAATGCGCGCGTAATTATTCCGGGAGTCAGCAGGCGGGGGCTAAGCTCCGTCGTGCAAGAGGGGAAGAGCCCAGACCGACAACTAAGGTCCCTAATCTCTGCTAAGTGGTAAAGGTGGTGGCGTTTCTTATACAGCGAGGAGGTTGGCTTAGAAGCAGCCATCCTTTAAAGAGTGCGTAACAGCTCACTCGTCCAGAGACGCTGCGTCGAAGATTCAACGGGGCTAAGCAGAGAACCGAAGTTTCGGATGCGCGGGCTTCAATGAAGCCCGTGCGTAGTAGAAGAGCATTTCTTGTGCGGTGAAGCTCCAGCCGTGAGGCGGAGTGGAGCGCAAGGAAGAGAGAATGTTGGCACAAGTAACCGCAAGTCGGGTGAGAACCCCGACCGCCGAAAGCCTAAGGGTTCCTCCGCAATGACAATCATCGGAGGGTTAGTCGGGCCTAAGCCGATGGCGAAAGCCGCAGGCGATGGACAGCTGGTTAATATTCCAGCACTGCCATACGGATCGAGGGCGTGACGGGGCGCAGTATGCGCGGCGCATTATTGGATTTGACGCTTGTGGGATAAGGGATGCCGGTAGGGAAATCCGCCGGCGGGGGTTATGCCCGATCCCGAGTACCGCGAAGACCGTGCTTCGCACGGAGATTTAAATATTTAAACATTTAAACTTCCGCGCGGAGCGCGGGATCATGCAAAGCGCGCCTCCCAGAAAACCGTCTAAGAATATGTGTATGGCAACCGTACCGCAAACCGACACAGGTGGGCAGGTCGAGTAGACCAAGGCGAACGAGTGATTCCCCGTTAAGGAACTCGGCAAAAAAGCAGCCGTAAGTTCGCGATAAGGCTTGCCTTGTCGGGGCTGAAAGAAGGAATGATTGCTGGGTTGTCTATGTGAGAACACGCGCGTTGCGCTCCTGCGGCGCAACGCGCTAAGAGTCGGACAAAATTTCGTCCCGCGACGGGACGAGCCAAGCAATTTTGTCCTCCTATTGTTCTCACACAGACAACCCAGCTTGTGGAAGATAAAAGAGGAAAAAAAGGGGAATGTCCCTGTAGCTCAGTTGATAGAACACTCGGTGGTTAACCGAAAGGTCGCTGGTTCAATTCCAGCCAGGGACTCCCCCAAAAACATAGTTCTTTTTGAAAGCGATTAGTGTATAGTATAGGTGGGAGGATTGGTGGCTCAAGGACACAATCCGTCAGTGGAAGACCACCCTTGATCGCTTTTATCCGGATAGTCGCTAGGCAACCCCTTCGGCTATCCGGGTCGTTCAGTTCAATGGGGCACATCAAGATATGTGCGCTGTCCAAGGGTCAACATGCCTCCCTTGCTCCGCTATGCTTGGTGTGCTCCGCCCAAGTTCAATGGGGCAGATTCAGGTTTGTTGGTTTTGTGTTTGTTTCTGGAATGAGCGCAAGACCTGGGAGACTTATCTGGATCTGTCCCGCCAGAGTTCGGTGGAGCGGTTAGGAAAATTTTGATATTTTTATTTTCCTGCGGTGGTAGGAAGTCCACGCCGCTCCAACCTAAAGTCAATGGGGTAGATCATGCATACTTCCGGAATACTGGTCTTCCTTTCTCCCAGTTTTCAGATCATATAGGTATGCGTGGTCTACTCCTCCCTTTTTTCTTTCAATCAATTCCTTCAAAAATTGAAACATCTTGCGAGATGTTTCCTTCTTTCAGCTCCGATGAGGCCGCAGCTAAAGTACCCCTGGCGACTGTTTACCAAAAACACAGGTCCCTGCTAACTCGCAAGAGGATGTATAGGGGCTGACGCCTGACCAATGCGAGAAGGTTAAACGTTCTTGTGGAGTGGCCGCGATTACATCAACGCTGTTCTGCTCTGGGCGTCAAGCCCTCGTCAATGTCAGCGATAACTATAATCGTTCTAAGGTTGCCCGTATCTTATTTCATAAGGTTCGGGCGAGGATTGGAACGATTATAGGGTTTTAGGTAAAAATGAAAGCGCTGCCCATTTTGTATTTACAGAATGTCCTTTAAATTTGGCTATATGCTGGAATAACCGTGTATCCGACACTACTTGAATAAAGTAAAAATGTGATTGGTGCGGTCAATCAGCAGGTAACTAAATTATGCAATTACTAATAAAATTAAGTAAGATACATAATTTAGGAACCTCAGAGACTATATGCCAGAATCTCCTTTTAAGGAGATAAGATATAGTCCGAACTCTATGGCGACATAGAGAGTTGATCAGAAATGAATCAGCCGTATGCTTTTCAGTTTGTCATGCAGAGCCACGGGCGAAGCATCCCGTACATTATCGGGATTCCTCGCTAACGCTCGGAATGACGAAAAAGCGTATCGTAACAAACTTGAGCGCAATTCCTTTTCGGGTAAGTTCCGAAGCGCACGAAAGGCGTAACGACTGGGGGACTGTCTCAACGAGGAGCTCGGTGAAAATACAATACCGGTGAAGATGCCGGTTACCTGTGGTTAGACGAAAAGACCCCGGGAGCTTTACTGCAGCTTGATATTGAGTTTAGTGCTAGCATGCGTAGCATAGATGGGAGGCTTTGAAGTTCCGGTTCCGGCTGGAATGGAGCCGTCAGTGAAATACCATTCTTGTGTGCGCTAAATTCTCACCGATCCGAAAGCGAAAACCGCAAAGCGGATGGGGACAGTGTCTGGCGGGCAGTTTGTGTGGGGCACATTCCTCCCAAAAAGTAATGGAGGAGTCTATTAAGGTCGGCTTGGGACGGATGGAAATCGTCCTGGACGGGTAAAGCCAGAAGCCGGCTTGACTGCAAGGCGGATAGGCCGCGCAGGTGCGAAAGCAGAGCTTAGTGATCCGATGGCACTTTCTAGAATAAGGCCAAAGCTCATCAGACAAAAGCTACCCCGGGGATAACAGGCTAGTTCCGCCCGAGCGTCCATAGCGCCGGCGGAGTTCGGCACCTCGATGTCGGCTCATCTTATCCTGGGACTGGAGAAGGCCCCAAGGGTTCGGCTGTTCGCCGATTAAAAAGATACGTGAGCTGGGTTGCGTAAGGCACGTGAGCCCAGTTAAAACCGACTCATAACGGTGGAATCCATAATGCAGATATGATAGAATTGTGTTATGGACAATACCGTGGGAAGATTACAAAATATATTTCCACCGCATCAGGTTGATCTCATCATAGGATCATTACTGGGCGATGGACGATTGGAATGCCGCTCTATAGGAAAATGTTATCCTATAAGCGCGCGAGTGAGAATTCATCAAAGTGAAAAACAAAAGGAGTATGTGTTTTGGAAGTATAGACAACTGGAAAATCTGGTCGTAACCGGACCGCGCAGAATAAAGACAGGTCATGACAAAAAGCGTGATACTGACTGGTTTTCATGGTACTTTCACACCAAAACCATCAAAGAATTAGGAGTACTGTATCACTGGTTCTATAAAGACAAAGTGAAGGTACTTCCCAAAAACATCTTTGAATTTCTCACACCGCGTGCGATGGCGGTTTGGTTTATGGATGATGGTTCAAATACTAGAGAATCGTATACCATCAATACGCACTGCTTCTCGATTCCTGATCAGTGGCGAGTCATCGCTTTCTTAAAACAAAGCTATGATATCAATGCTACATTGATAAAAGATAGAAAACAATTTAAGATCAGAATCGGAAGGTACGAGTACTGTAAACTCAATACAGTTATCCAACCGTTTATCATCCCATCCATGATGTACAAGATTTGTAATCCCCGTAACGACTTGTTCCTGCAAAGCAGGACGGATACCGTAAGCATGCTTACGGTATAAGACGTCGGTATTCAATCGGTGGTGATTGAATAAAAGTATAGTCTACTCTGTGAGTAATCACAGCAAAAGTGTCAGACCGTCAACGAAATAACCCAATCGAGGTACAAAGAAATAAACGGCGGCTTTCGCGAGTAATCGTGATTGAAAAAACCGACTCATATCGGTGAAACCCTGTTGCATGCTCAACCTGCGTGCAGTAGGATAATACCGAGGGAAGTTATTATTAATTATCAACTAATAACACATCCGTATGGAAAAATTTGACTCTGGTCAAGATCAAACAAAGGAGAGTCTTGAAGAATCCTATAAAAGGATATACGAAAATCCAGAAAAACAAGAGAGAGAAAGAGCTATACTAGAAGAAATGGAGCAAGCGTTAAAAGAGCTAGAGGGGCTTTCATCTTATTTTGCAAAGTTAAAGGATGTGGCTATTAAACTGAATGATATCAAAGGCGAATTGAAAGAATTGAATGAGTCAAAGAGTTAGTGTATGATAATTCTAATAATAACCCCGTAGAGACTTACCGCAAAAAAGCGGTAGAGTTATTCAAAATTTGAATAACTGAAACGTCGGTCTCCCGATGAAAAATCGGGATGATGGTATAGTCCATGCAACGAGTAATCGTTGAATTGAAGAATGCGTGAGACAGGTTGGTCTCCTATCTACCACAGGCGTTGATACTTGAGAGGGGTCTTTCCTAGTAAAGTAATTGCTACTTCACGGCGTAATCCGTGATGACAACGCGGCTAATAACGGTGAAATCTTTATTGTTTCTCTGGTCTGTGGACAATGCGAATGGCATCGGTCCGCCATTTGTGAGATAATCTACTTGAGGACCAGAATTAATAATAAAGACAATACCGTGGGAAGTCGATCTAAAATTGATTTGGCGTATATTGCTGGCTTTCTTGATGGAGACGGTAGTTTGATGTTGCAGTTAAAAAAGAGAAAGGATGGTAAGCAACATAAGCGTTTTATGTCTACTATTTGTTTTTACCAAGATAGTAGGCATGAGTTACCGCTCTATTGGATTCGTAATATATTGGGCATCGGATATATTACTCAACGAAACGATGGTATGACGGAGTTGCGTATTAATGGTTTCTTGCAGGTAAAAGAAATTATGAAGCAACTGTTGCCATTTCTTCGGTTCAAGAAAGATCAGGCGGAAGCTCTTTTGGAAGCAAATAAAGTATTGAGTCAAAAATCTTTCAGTAAGCTGGAAAAGGCGGAACTGCTCCAGCTTGTTGAGTATATGATGACGATTCAAAAAGGAAACTATGCTTCAAGAGCAAAGAAATCAAGGGCAGATTTATTTAAGATTTTAGATTTGACCCCGTAACGACTTTTCCCTTATCAAAAGGGAAGGATAGTCAAGAAATTCTTGATTATAATATGCCGATACCCGACTTTTGAAGCAATTCAAAAAGGGTAAAGATATAGTCTGCCCCATTAGTGATAATGGAATAGGTGACGAGAGGACCGGAAAGAGCGAACCTCTGGTGTACCGGCTGTCGCGCCCGCGGCACCGCCGGGTAGCTATGTTCGTGAGTGATAAGCGCTGAAAGCATCTAAGCGCGAAGCATGCCTCAAGATTAGGTATCGTTTGAGATCCGTCGGAGATGACGACGTTGATAGGCCGCAGGTGCACGCACCGCAAGGTGTTCAGCCGAGCGGTACTAAGAGATCAATTACCCGCCCAAATGTTTGGGTTTACAGAGGTTGTTTTTCTTGTTGGTTTTTTCCGCTGTTTCGGAGTTCTTCCGAGACGTGCCGGTGTTTTATCCGCGCGTTCTCCACCTCTTCCCATTCCCGCCGAAGGCGGGCAGGCCGAACAGAGTATGCACAAAAAATTACCTATAGTGGTTTCCTGGTGATTTAACTTGATGTGTCCCACCTCTTCCCATTCCGAACAGAGCCGTGAAAGCATCAGGTTCCGATGATACTTGAATCCTTGCGATTTCGGGAAAGTAGGATTTGCCAGGATACCTTTGTAAGTAATTTTTTGTGAGAGCAGTGCCCGCCTGAGGCGGGTCCGCCTTTGGCGGAAAAGCGCGCGGACTAGGGTGTACTCGGACCCTCGCGGTCCCGGGAACGTAGGGTACGCCGGCACATCTCGGAAGATCTCCTCCGCGGTGGTTTTTTTCTGTTTGATTTTTGTGAACGCGAAAGTGGGTATGAAATTCGAGAAAGCGGATTGATTTTCTAATGCTCTCATTGTGCCTCATTGATTTCTTTGCTAAGCTGTAGTCATGCTTTCCTGGCGGGGGAGACGGTATCGGCTTATTTTTTCGATAATCGGAGGCGTCGTGCTTCTCGCGGCTTTTCTTGTCTTTTTGCGCGTGAAGCCCGTACCGAGCTGTACAGATAATCGTCGGAATCAGGGCGAGGAGGAGACGGATTGCGGCGGTTCGTCGTGTACGCCGTGCTCCGTAAAGCATGCCAAAGACATTATCACCTACTGGGCGCGTATTGTGCCCCTGCGATCGGGCGTGTATGATGTTGCCGCGGAAATTGAAAATATCAACGAGGCGGTTTCGTCCGGCGACGTGAATTATACCTTTACGCTTTTTGACGGGCAAGGAGTAATCGCCGAGCGGACAGGGAATACTTTTATGTATGCCCACGAACGGACGCTGGTGACGGAAGAGGCGATTGCGGCCGACCGTGTGCCTACGGGCGTTCGTTTTGTCATTACCAGTGTTATATGGCAGGCGCGCGCGGATCTTCGTCCTGCGATTGTCGTCGTCAGGCGGGAGTACGCGGTGGTTGAGGAGTCGGACGGACGACGTAAGAGTACGATCAATGCGATCGTACGCAATGATACCGGCAATGATTTTCGCCGTGCTCTTGTCCAGTTTGTTACATTGGATACACAGGATAATCTCATTGGTGCCAACAAGCTCGTCGTGGAGGACTTTCGTGCGGGCCAGTCCCGATCGCTTACTGCCGTCTGGCCAGAGGAGTTCACCGCGACCATTGCCTCCATCCGCATTGAATCGCGGGTGAATATTTTTGACCCCTCCGCTATCGTGACACCCCATTGATCTTCGGGTGTATGCAGTTCCGGTTTTCTTAAGGCAGATTTGTATCAACTAACCCCCCTTTTTCTTTCCGTGTTTTTTTGGCGCTCTCTTTCCAGATCCGATTGGTTCCTTACTGGAGCGCTGACACTGCTCATCGTGCTCGGTCTTGCCACGCTCTTTAGCTTGTCGGGGGTGAGCGCGTTTCCTTTTTTTCGCCGCCAGTTGCTCTGGCTCGCGGTCGGTCTTGTTTTTCTCATAACAGGAAGTGCCGTTGATTTTCGCATTTTCCGCACCCAGACGGTTGCGGTGGTACTGTTCTACGGTTTTACGGTCGCCTTGCTTTTTTTGGTGCTGCTTTTGCATTTGCGCGTGCGCGGCGTGGAGTCATGGCTCTCGCTCGGCGGATTGACCTTGCAACCGGTAGAGCCGATGAAGCTGGCGCTTATCGTACTCTTGGCGAAATTTTTTTCCAAACGCCATGTGGAGATTTTTCGGATCCAGCATGTCATTGTCTCGGGACTCTATGCCGCCGTGCCCGTGCTCTTGGTACTTGCCCAGCCGGACCTGGGCTCGGCGATTATTCTTATGACTACCTGGGTGGCGATTGTCATATTTTCCGGCATGCGGTTGCGGCATTTTTTCATACTCATCATAATAGGAGCCGTGGTTGCCGGCGGATTTTGGCATTGGGGTATTGCACCTTATCAAAAGACGCGCGTGACTTCGTTTTTGAACCCCTACGCCGATCCGCGCGGTGCGGGATACCAAATGATCCAATCCATGATCGCGGTGGGATCGGGACGGCTTTGGGGAAAAGGTCTTGGTTATGGATCGCAGTCGCATTTAAATTTTTTACCCGAGGCGGAGGCGGATTTTATCTTTGCGGCATTTGCCGAGGAGTGGGGATTTGCGGGAGCAACCGTTCTCATCTGCCTCATCTTTTTCGTGCTCTGCCGCATTGTGCTTATCGGCATGCGCGCATCGGATAATTTCTCGCGTCTCTATACGGTCGGGTTTGCCGCCGTTATCTTCACGCAAAGTTTCATTCACATTGGCACGAATATGGGCATTGTGCCCATTACTGGCATCACCTTGCCGTTTGTCTCCTATGGGGGTTCCAGTTTGGTCACCCTGCTCTTAGGGGTCGGTATCGTGCAAAATATCGCCATGAATGCGCGGCGAGATGTTGAGTGAGGAACTTCTCGTTTCCCTTCCTTCGCCCCATCGTAGGTACCCGCTCACGGATGAGAGTGGAAAACTTTTCATGGTATTCCAAGATGGTGTATAGTATAATTAAAACATGCCGACACTGGTAGAGGTACGCAAGGTGTCTTCCATTTATTTTTCCGTCTTTGTCATTGTCGCGCTTGGCGTGACCATGTTTTTGTACTACAAAATAAGCAAAGAAGCGGTTGATATTCGCGATGCGACGGTCGCAAACTTCCACATAATTGAAGACGAGTAAGAGAAGCGTAGCTGATAGGGGATTGGCGTGCTTTCCCAGTAGAGCACTTCTTCTTGATTAAGGTTTTTTTATGACTCTTTACCTTGCAGCCGATCATCGCGGACTCAAACTCAAAGAAGTAATCAAGAAAATGCTCGCCGCCCGCGGCGATGTCTTTGAGGATTGTGGAGCCACGACTCTTGACTCGCATGACGACTATGTTGATTTTGCCATCGCCGCCGCTGAAAAAATCATTCAAAACACTACCGAAAATCGCGGTATTTTCATCTGCGGCTCCGGCCACGGCATGGATATCGTCGCCAACAAGTTCAAAGGCATCCGTGCGGCACTGTGCTGGAGCGCAGAAGTTGCCAGGCAATCCCGCGAACACGATGACGCAAATGTGCTCGTATTGCCCGCGGATTGGGTGGATGCAAAACAAGCCGAAGAAATGGTGAAAATATGGCTTGAAACCTCATTTAGCAATGAGGAGCGGCATGCGCGACGTCTTCATAAGATACAAAAATTGGTGCAGTAGTTTTCAAAGTGTATGCCCGAAATCATTCCTTCCATAAATGTACGGAGATTTGAAAAAGTTCAGGAACGGATCGCAAAAGTTGAACCGTTCGCTCGGTCGTGCCATTTGGATGTGACGGACGGCATTTTTTCAAAACACGAAACATGGCGGAATCCGGTGGATTTAACACAGTTAAAGACCAAACTCTTTGTTGAGGTCCATCTGATGGTGGAAGATCCGGAGAAAATTATTGATTCTTGGCTTGTGGAGCCAATTCAGCGCGTTATCGTCCATATTGAGGCGATGAAAAATCCGGAGTTTATTATACGAAAATGCCGCGCGACGGGGCGAGAGATTGGTTTTGCCATAAAGCCCGAGACATCAGTTGATGCGCTTACGCCATGGTTTAGTAAAGTTGATTTAGTGCAAGTGCTTGGCGTGAATCCCGGACCATCGGGGCAGAGGATCGGTCAAGAAATATTCAATAAGATTGCGGATCTCCGAATAGCATGTCCACAGTGCCGCATCGAGCTCGACGGGGGGGTGAATCGCGAGACGATCGGGCAGACCGTAAAAGCCGGAGCCGATATGCTTGTGGCGGGATCGGCCATCTTCTCCTTGCCGAATGTTGAGAAGGCGATCGGAGAACTCCGACAAGGATTATTATAAGGGAAAATAATGCAGGATTATGAATGACATTGATCTTCTCTCACTCTTGAGCTTTCTCGTTATTACTATTTTTGGCGCGGCGACGACTATTTTCATCATCCAGAGTGCCCAGCACGGCATTGACGAGCTTGACCAAATCAACGAGTCGTCCCAGGTGGTCGCCCGGCGCGAGTTCATTAAAGAATTATTACCGTCGGGTACGGCTTCCGAATGACGGCTCTACCAGAGCACGCAGTATGGTTTTGAGCTGTTTTTATCCTCCTGATTATCATATTTCCGAATGTACATGGATGCCCGATTCGCCCTTTATTGAGTTGATTATTAGTGATGAGAGCGACCGTGCTGTGGGTCGATTCGTGCCGCGGCAAAAAATAAAAGCCAACTGATGACGGATCGCGGAGAGTGGACGTACGCGCCATGCAACGGCGGCGAGTTGGGCAGTGTGAATTCGAAAATCGATAAGAAATTCCATAATTATCCCGCACGGATGCTTAGGGGTGTGCTCTCCGGCGGACAGAATAATGGACAGGAGGCGTGGTATACCTGCATCCAGTCCCCAAAAAGTTCCTTCGTGGTAAGCTATCTTCAGGAGAATAGCGCACTTGCCTCGCCGATTCTTGATACGATGAGATTCATTAAGTAGTGTTACGAGGTCATTACAAAGTTCTTTCCTGTCATTCCCGCTTTTCCGCCTGAGGCGGATCTGCCTCTGGCATGACGCGGGAATGACAGATGGTGTAAGGCAAGGATCCTAGTTGAGTGCTTTTGAGATTCGCGGTATACTTCCCCTATGGATATACTCAAAGGTTATGATACGCAATTCACTCCCGCAGAAACGGCAGCACCCATCCGCAAAGAAAAGGGAGGGGGTTTCTTCAGCCGTCTTATGAGCGCGCTAAAGAGTGATGACCCCCTTACTCTGCGGGATATCGCTCTGCTTGTCGCACTCTCGGCATTATCGCTTGTGCTCGCGTTCATGCTCGCGTTTAACATCAAGCCGGCAGACCTTGCGTTTTGGCGTAAAGATAGTGTCTCGGCTCCGGCGGGGAGCAATGGCTTTGATCTTCCTTTTTAATTGGTGAGAGGTAGTGGAGGGCGGGGAGTTTTGGTTTTGCATTCCGTACCCTTTTTTCTCACGATAGAGATTCCTTCTTTATCAATGCGTTTTTTTGCTATATGCTTGACGAGAGCGTTCTTATGTCACCCCTTGATTTTCTCGCCATTGGTGATACGGTAACGGATGCGTTTATCCGGCTTAAAGAAGCGTCGGTGCGCTGTGATGCGCAACGCGAAAAATGCGAGATATGCATGCGCTTCGGGGACAAGATTCCCTATGAGGATGTCTTCGTCATTCCCGCCGTGGGCAACAGCGCCAATGCGGCGGTGAGTGCCGCGCGGCTAGGACTTTCCAGCGCGCTTGTCTCAAATGTAGGAGACGACTATTATGGTAAGGAGTGCCTTGATGCGCTTGCCATGGAACGTGTGGGGACGGAGTTTGTGGTGGCGCACATGGGTCGCAAAACGAATTATCACTATGTGCTCTGGTATGAGGACGATCGGACGATTCTCATCAAACACGAGGAGTACGACTATGCCTTGCCCGACATTGGCTCACCGAAGTGGCTCTACCTTTCATCTTTAGGAGAAAACTCGGCGGCCTTTCATAGCGAATTGGAAAAATATCTTTCGGCACATACGGAGATTAAGCTCGCTTTCCAGCCGGGAACATTTCAGATGAAAATGGGGCGGACGGCGCTGGCGGGCATATACGCCCGGGCGGATGTTTTTTTCTGCAACAAAGAAGAGGCGCAAAGGATTTTGGAAATTGAAGAGTCGGATATCAAGAAACTTCTTGCCGCGATGCGCGAGTTGGGGCCTAAGATTGTTGTCATTACCGACGGTACGAAGGGCGCGTATGCATATGACGGCAATGAGATGGTTTTCATGCGCGCCTATCCCGACCCCAAGCCGCCCTACGAGCGCACAGGTGCCGGAGATGCGTTTTCTTCAACCTTCACCGCCGCATTAGCTATTGGTATGAACGTGCGCGAAGCTCTCCGGTGGGGGCCGATTAACTCCATGTCCGTTGTCCAGCAAGTTGGCGCGCGAGCAGGACTTCTCACGCGCCCGGAGCTTGAAAAACTCCTTGCCGCCGCTCCAGAGGATTATATGCCGCAGAAGATTTAATGTGATAAAGATATGGAATTGCTTAAAACAATCCTTGAGCGTGCTTTAGCGCAAAAATGGTCAACAGGACACTTTAATGTCTCCGAATCGGATCACATGCGCGCGGTGGTTGAGGCGTGCCGCGAAGTCGGCGCGCCGGCCATGATAGGCCTGTCCGAAGGGGAGCGGGCGCATTTGGGCGTATTCGAGGCGGTTGCTCTGCGTGATGCGTTTCGGCATGAATTCAGTATTCCCGTTTTTCTCAACGCCGACCATTCAAAGAGTGTTGCGGCGGCAAAAGCGGCGTTGGATGCGGGGTTTGATTCTATCCATATTGATTTATCTGCGAAATCATTGGAAGAAAACACCGCGGGAACGCGCGAGGTGGTTTTGTACGCGCGGGCAAAAAACCCCGATGTTTCCGTTGAAGGGGAGTTGGGATATCTTAAGGGCGAATCCCGAGTTTTACATGAGAAGATAACCATAAGCCGTGATGACTATACCAAGCCGGAAGAGGCGAAGCGCTTTGTCTCCGAGACGAGGATTGATCGCCTCGCCATCGTCGTAGGTAATATCCACGGTATCTCATTGGAGGAGCCGGATCTGGATATTGATCGCATTCGCGAAATTCGTGGTATCATTTCACAGGAGACTGCACTGGTGCTTCACGCCGGTTCGGGTATCCCCGACGATCAAATCAAAGCGGCGATTGTGGCGGGTATCGCTAATATTCACATCAATACGGACTTGCGCGTAGCGTACGCCGCCGCACTCCGCGCGGAACTTGCGGCGCATAGGGATGAGGTCGCCATGTACAAGCTTGATGCACCGGCACGGGAGGCGATGAAGCAAATCATCAAGGCAAAGCTTACCTTGTTTGGATCGGTCGAGCGGTTATAATCAGCAACTCATTGCTTTTTATGAAAATATTTATCACGCGGGCGATTCCTTCCCGCGGTCTGGAACTTCTCCAGCAAAAAGGATACAAGGTCACGGTCAATCCCGATGACCGCGTGCTTACTAAGGACGAGCTCACCACGGCGCTTGATGCCGGCGGCTATGATGCCGTACTGTGCCTGCTGACGGATAAGATTGATGCGGGGGTGCTTGACGCGGCGGGGAAGCAATGCAAGATTTTTGCCAACTACGCCGTCGGGTTTGACAATATTGATATGAAAGCCGCGGCGGAACGGGGTATTCTGATATCAAATACGCCTGGCGTGCTTACTGATTCCGTTGCCGAGCATGCGTTCGCGCTCATGCTTGCCGCCGCACACCGTATTCCGGAGTCCGATCGCTTTACGCGTGCCGGGAAGTATCACGGTTGGGAGCCGATGTTGCTCCTTGGTACGGATATGGTGAAAAAAACGCTCGGCATTGTGGGACTTGGGCGTATCGGTTCCCGTGTTGCCCACCATGCGGTACGCGGATTTGATATGTCCGTCATATACTATGACGTGAAGCGCAACGAGGATTTTGAGAAGGAGTTTAACGCATCGTTCCATGAAAATGTTGACGATGTATTCCGTGAGGCGGATTTTATCTCCATCCATGTGCCGTTGCTGGAAACGACACGGCATTTGGTAAATGCAGAGCAGCTGGCGATGATGAAAAAAACGGCGATTTTGGTCAATACCTCCCGTGGGCCGATTGTAGACGAGGCGGCATTGGTTGAGGCGCTTAAAAACAAAACTATTCGCGGCGCGGCGCTTGATGTCTTTGAGCGCGAACCGGCGCTTGCTCCTGGTCTTGCCGACCTTGACAATGTGATCCTTACGCCGCACACTGCGTCTGCGACAGAAGAGACGCGGCAGGCGATGTCCGTTCTCGCCGCGGAGAATATAATCGCCGCGCTGGAAGGAAGAGAACCGCCGAATGTAATACGATAGCGTTGGTTGATAGGTAACAGCAGATAGGATAAAAAGGGAGATGAACATATGTTGTTGGTGGGTGTGTTATTTCAAAAAATATTGTCCCGGATTCGTTCATTATATTCTTCGTATAAACTCTGGCGGCTCAAAAAACGAATCTTGGGACTCCGATCGGAGTTATCCAATGGGTCATTTGCAGACAGTCTCATTAGGGCAGTGGAACTTACCGAAAAACCTAAAAGATCCTAATCATGAGGGAGCGCTAGCTCCCCGCATTAGATAAAAATAAAGTGTTACCGTAGCCGAGTTTGAATTTTTAATAGTTTACTGATGATGTTATCACATGTTCGTTTAAGGATCACTGGATTGAGTGTAGCGTATTTCTGCTGCAGTCGTTCTTTTACGTCTT
>JAUYPE010000014.1 GCA_030697705.1 bacterium
ATCCGGCGGCGGTGTGAGATTAGAACTCCACCTGCCGAAAGGTTGAGCGGAGAATCATTCTTCTCTCTCCTGAAAACACTGTTTCTGGATTCGTATTATTTCCGATACCTGGCTCGTAGCCCTATGGCGGGTATTCCACCAGAACTTGGGTAAAATAAAATCCATTGCTATGATGGATTTTATTTTTGGTTTTGATCTGGTAGTATTTCACTCGCCTTAATCCGATATTTCGGGTGATGGCACTCGTCCGGCAATGATATGTCGTTTTTGAATGCTCAAGAGTATGAGATATAAATTGTGAGATGATCGTTTGTGGTTTAATGCGCAGGGATGTGGTATGCTTTTCCCGTGCTGATGCGCCGCAGGATTTTTATCCACATATTGTTTTGTTTTTGCGTTTCGGATATGATAGGGTCAGTGGGGATGGGGGGGGGATAAGATGAGGTTGAAATAATAAAACTCACATAGGTGGGGCGTCAAACTCTTCATGGCTCGCGAAAAAGTGCCAAAACAGAATAGTATTAAGAAAAAAGGCTCAAGACGCGCCCCCTCCGACAGGCGCGATTTAAAGAAATCTTCCTCAAAATCAAAGGAAAAAAAGCTTCGCCCGCCAAAATCAAAAGTTGTTCGGAGACCTCAACCAAAAAAGCGCGCCGTACCTCGGCGGCAACAGGTAAAAACAACTTCCTCGCGGTCGTCCCTGGAAAAATCGCAACAAAATCCGATTTTAAAGCCACACGGGGAGCATCCGTGGGAGTCGTACCAGACCTTTAATCCCGCGGCCCTCTATAGCGGCGATAAAATTCATCTCTTGTACCGTGCGCTTGGCGAGGACGGGATTTCCCGCCTTGGGTATGCCGCAAGCCGTGACGGGCTCGGCATTACCGAACGTTTGTCGGAGCCGGTTTATACCGCACCGAAAGCGGAGGACTCCGTGGGCTTTGATGAGCTTGCTTTTCGCATCGCCTATGAATCGGGAGGCGGCTGGGGAGGATGCGAGGATCCCCGCATGGTGCAAATTGACGATAAAATATTTGTCATCTTTGTCGCCTTTGACGGATGGGCGTCGGTGCGTATCGGGCTTACCTCCATCAAGCTCAATGATTTTTTGCGAAAGCGCTGGAAGTGGACGCATCCGGTGCTGATCTCGCCGCCGGGGCAAATACACAAAAATTGGGTTTTGTTTCCGGAGCGTATCGGGGGCAAATATGCGATTCTCCACAGTATTTCACCGAAGATCTTAATAGATTATTTTGATACGCTTGATCATTTTGATGAAAAAAAATTTATCAAAAGTGGCTATGCCCGCGTTGAGCGCAAAGGAGCGTGGGATAATTTCGTGAGGGGAGCCGGACCGCCGCCTATTAGGACCAAGCACGGATGGCTTTTATTGTATCACGCAACGGAGAAAAAAGAGGACCATAAATATAAAATCGGGGCGATGCTTTTGGATCTTAAAAACCCGACTAAAGTTTTATACCGCTCTCAAAAACCGATTTTAATGCCCGATGAGGTATATGAAAATGAGGGCCACAAGGCGGGTATTATTTATTCGTGCGGTGCGGTAGTCATTGATGACCAGTTGTTTGTCTACTATGGCGGCGCCGATACGGTTGCGTGCGTTGCAACCGCCGATTTGGGGGAATTTCTCAAAACATTGATGAGTAAAAAACAATCCGAACTGCGGGCGGTTCGCAAGCCGCGTTTGTCGTAAAACTTCTTCCGTAATAATTTTTTGTACCGCACGCATGCAAGGGGTTTATAATCTCCGATTGATATGGAAGCGCAACGACTGACACAAAATCCCCTTATTGCTCCCGTTCCGCAGGACGACTGGCAAGCCGAAGCGACTTTCAACGGTTGTCCGGCTCTTGGCGATGACGGTACTGTTCATTTCGTGTACCGCGCCGTTTCGTCCACGCACCATTATGAAGGTCATGACCTACAACTCTCCACTATCGGCTACGGCCGGAGCACCGACGGTATCTCTGTGACGGATCGCCGACAGCTTATCAAGCCGGAATACGACTGGGAACGTTTCGGGTGCGAAGATCCGCGCATCACTAAACTGGGCGATACGTATTATATTTTTTATACCGCACTCTCCACCTACCCTTTCACGTCCGAGGGCATCAAGGTTGCTGTCGCCGTTACCAAGGACTTTATCAATATTGAAAAACATCTTGTTACGTCTTTTAACGCGAAGGCGATGACGCTTTTTCCGGAGAAGATAAAAGGAAAGTTTGCCGCCCTGCTCACGGTGCATACGGATAAGCCTCCTGCGACCATTTGTCTGGCTTTGTTTGATACACAGCAGGACATCTGGTCTCAATCCTATTGGGAGAAGTGGTATCAAAATCGTGACCAGCATATTTTGCCCCTGCGCCGCGATATGCGCGATCATGTGGAGGTGGGTACGCCGCCCGTACGCACGGTGGATGGCTGGTTATTTTCTTACGCGTACATAAAAAATTACTTCTCCCCGCCGATCGTGTTCGGTATTGAGGCGGCGGTACTCAATCTGACGAATCCCTCGCGCATCATGGGGCGCACCCGTAATCCGCTACTCATTCCCGAGGAACGGTATGAATGGTCCGGAAAGGTGCCTAATGTTATTTTTCCATCGGGATTACTGATACGCAATAAAAAAGCGTACCTCTACTATGGCGCCGCAGATACGACCTGCGCAGGTGCGACCGTGCCTCTGGCGGGACTTTTGCGATCCATTCGTCTGGCGCATGAGCCGCCTATGTTGCGCCGTTCCGTCTTGCGTCCGATTATTGAACCCAACGCCGTCCATGCATGGGAGGCGCGTGCCACATTCAATACCGCGGCATTTATCGCCAAAGATCAGGTGCATCTGGTCTATCGGGCGCTTTCAGGTGACAACACCTCCGTCATGGGATATGCCGCAAGCAGAAACGGCATTACCCTCACCCAACGGCTCGCGGAACCGATTTATGTTCCGCGCGAGGAGTTTGAGCAGAAGCGCGTGGCGGGGGGCAATTCCGGCTGTGAGGATCCGCGCATCACCAAGATCGGCCAGCGGCTTTACATGTGCTATACGGCGTACGACGGCATTAATTTGCCGCGCGTGGCATTGAGCTCCATCAGCGCCAGTGATTTTTTGGCGAAGCGATGGAAGAAGTGGAGCCGACCGGTGCTTATCTCGCCTCCCGGCATAGATGACAAAGACGCGGCTCTATTCCCTAAAAAAATAAAAGGCAAGTATGCGATCTTGCATCGTATCGGCTTGAGTATCTGGCTTGATTTCGTTGACTCGTTGCGTTTCGGCAAAGGGGTATGGATTGGGGGCAAGGTGCTCATGAGTCCGCGGCCGGGGGATCACGACAGCAGGAAAATCGGCATTGCCGCGCCGCCGATTGAGACCAAATACGGATGGCTCTTACTGTATCACGGCATCTCAAAGCGACAGGATCACCATTACCATCTGCGCGCCGCATTGCTTGACCGCGCAAATCCGCTCAAGATCATCGCGCGGACGGAAGATCCGATCCTTGAGCCGGAGATGCCCTACGAAAAGGAAGGCGAGGTTGCCCATGTGGTGTTTTCCTGTGGCGCGGTGGTCATGGGAGACCGCTTGATCGTCTACTACGGCGGTGCGGATAAGGTGATCAGCGTCGCCGAGGCAAAACTCTCGGACTTCATCAAGGGACTCTTGGCGGAAAAGGGTAGGTCGTAACGGGAGGAAGTATCCGTTTCCATTCGCGTATGACACAAGATTTTTTAAGAAAAATGACGATTGTGGTACGAGAAGATGTTGTATCTTGGCAACTTACGAATACGATTGGTCATATCGCGGCATACTTGGGCAATAAAATGTCTGAACCGTTTGATA
>JAUYPE010000015.1 GCA_030697705.1 bacterium
CATAAGAATGCCCTCCTGATTGATCCAAAATCCCCCGAACAAATCGCTAACGCGGTACAAGAACTGATAGACAATCCCGAGCTCTACCAACGGCTCTCCCGTGACGGCAGAGCGTTCGTGGAGCGGGAGATCGGGTGGAAGAAATATGCACGGCGGATAGCGGAAATTTTTTCTGCGGCAGGATAACTCTTTGAGGTGAGTGTTTGTTCTACAAATAGGAAGGGAAGCGGGGAGGTGGGTGAGTAGGAAGGGGAGTGCCCCGCCCCTTCCCTTATCCGTCGGCTCAAGAATGAGGCGCCGTTGTCTGTTCTTGTCAGGTCTGTCGCATGAAGACAATTTTTATCTCTAGCTTTCACCCGCACATTTCGCGGAATATTTTATTGACGCGCGCTTTTGCCGTGCTTAGAAATGCGCTGGGGCTTAAAATCGTGCTCATCGTGCCGGAGTACAAAGTCGCCTATTTCCGCGAGCAGTTCGGGGCAAAAAATGTGCTCGTGGAGGGCGTGGCGGCGTTTCAATCGTCCCGCACGAAGCGCGGCATTTTTTTCAAACGCCTCGGCATGCTCATGATGCACACGGAAACCGTGCGGCTTCGGCGGGGGTATAAGTACTATACCGAACGGCGGCTGTGGTACGATTTTTTTTGGCGCTTCATGGCATTGGTCGGCTATCTGCCGCTTGCACGGCGCATGGTGCGCGCCATAGATGCCGCCGTTTCCCCGCATGATTTTTTTGATCCGCTTTTTGCCGCATACCAACCGAACGCGGTCTTCTCATGCGACATTCAGAATGATAATGATGTCGCGCTTATGCAGGCGGCGCGGGCGCATGGCGCGAAAGTTCTTGGCATGATGCGCTCGTGGGACAATCCGACGCAACGCACTATCCGCATATTTCCGGATCATCTGTTCGTCGGTTCCGCCGAGCTCAAAGACGAGACGGTAGCCATTTGTGGTTTCCCGCGAGAAAAAATTACGGTGAGCGGTCAGCCACATTACGATCGCTACGCCGAAGCCCGCAATGGCGCCATGCCGCAGACGCGGGAAGAATTTTTTCGTGCGTTTGGACTTGACCCAAAACGGCGGCTCATCGTCTACGCGCCTATCGGCGATCTGACCATCCGTAAATCAAACGATGTGGACCAACATATTATTGAACTGCTGGGCACGGTTGACGCACAGGTGCTCGTCCGCTTTCCGCCGGATGAGAGTGTTCACTTTTCGGAAGATTTTGAAAAACCCGCCAATGTGTTTTTCCATCGTCCGGGTCGTGTGTTTAAAGAGCACCAATTCACGGATCGTGAGATTCGCCGCGAGGATGACGACTCGCTCATCGGCGAGATGGCGTATGCGGATGTCGTCGTAACCGGCCCCACCAGCATCGGGCTTGACGCGGCATATTTTGATACGCCGATTATTCTGGCAAATATTTACCCTACACCGAACCGGCCGTTTTTTGAAAAAGTATATCAGTATTACTGCACGCATATCCGGAAGCTCGTCGCCACGGGCGGCGTGCACTTTGCCGAGACGAAAGAAGATTTATATGAAACGATTAACGCGTATTTCAAAAATTCTCAACGTGATGCCACAGGCCGCGCGCGCATCCGCGAAAAGTGGTTTTCCTATTCGCAAGACGGCCATGCCGGCGAACGGCTGGGAGAAGCGATTAAAAAATTATTGTTATGAATGTTTCCAATATTACGAAATGCCCACTTTGTGGAGCTAACGGCTCAGATTTAAGAGAGGTCACATCCACCCATGTTGATGGTTATACTATCAGGTGTTTTCATTGTGGCACTTTTGCTATTACTGATGAATGTATAAGGTCATGTGAAGAAAAGCTTGAGGAGATTGGTTATATTCTGTCTGGGATCAATCTAGAGCTTAATAGTATCAACAACCAATATCTTGAATTAAAAAGTGATAGTTTAGAAAAAATTCTTAAAGATTATGAGTATCTAGTTCCTAACTCTGATAATCTTGAAGAAAAAGTGGAGAAGCTACTGAAATTTTTAAGAAAAGAGACAACCTACTTTACCCAAAAACTTAGTAGTAAAATCGAAAGATTTATACCAATAGCCTATGCACAAAATAGCAATGAATTAAGAGGACTTTTTGATTGGATGAAAGAGAAAAATTTAGTAGAGTGGGGATATACAAATCAGGGAAAAGACATTGGGACTTCTCTCTTACACGATGGTTGGGAGTTGGCTAACAAGATCAAAAAGGGGAGAGGAGGTTTTGACAAAGTTTTCATTGCAGCTTGGTCTGATCAGTCGACAACTGAAATCATTGATGCCATAAAGGAAGTTGTTAAGAAACTTGGTTTTCAGGCCATCTGGATTCCGGGTGATTTTTTTTCTCAGCAAATTGTTGACAAGGCTTTGGGTGAAATTCGTCAAAGCCGCTTTGTTATAGTCGATCAGACGGGTTTGAGGCAAAGCGTATTCTTTGAAGCAGGTTTTGCGTATGGCTTGGATATAGATATGATTTACATTCATAAAAAACAGGAGGAAAAATTTAAATATGAATTCTATACTGGTCATTATCAATCTCATGAATATGAAGATGTAGAACATTTAAAAATTATACTAGAAAGTGCTATCAATGTCCGAATACCGATGAAGAAATAATCATGAGCCAAAAAACTATTTTTATCTCACTCTCTTCCATCGCGGCGTTCCGGAATCTTTTCTTTTTTCCGGAGAGTTTTTATGGGCGATTACGGCAAAGATTAAAAGACGATGCGGAACTTCGCGTCGTGCTTATCATGCCGGAGCGGTATTATGAGAAGGTTTCGCTGTTTTTGGAGAAAGACATCAGTGAGCGGTTTATCATAGAAACCATACGCCTCGCGGAGAAAAAAACATTTCCGCAGAAATTGTTTTATTTCGTCTACTCGCATCTGTTGTATACCGGCACGACGCGGCTTATGGCGACCGTGGGGACGCGGCCGGACGAGCCGCCGGCGGGTGGGCGATGGTTTCTCGCGCCGATAAAAGTCCTCATCGCGCGCACTATCGGGCGGTCACGCTGGGTACGCCTAAAAATCGTCCCGAGAATTTTTCTCAAACTTTTTCCAGGGTGCGCAGGTTTTGGCGTATTATTTCAAAAATATCATCCGGATTTGGTTTTCATCACCCACCTCTACGGCTGGTTTGATACAGTGCTTCTCGGCGAGGCGAAGCGGCACAAGGTGAAAACGATAGGCATGCCGGCGGGGTGGGACCACTTGGACAAGTATTTTCTGCCGTTTCAAGTTGACAATCTGCTGGTCCCGAGCGAACAAGTGTGCGAGGCGGCGGTGCGGTATCAGTCGTATAATCCGAAAAAAATCCGCGTGGTGGGCTATACGCATCTTGATTTTATCATCCGCCATGCGGATGACCTCACGCGCGCAGAGGTTCTCTCGTCGCTTAACTGGCCAACGGATGCGAAGTATATTCTGTACGTATCGGGGAGCGCGTATTGTCCCGATGAGCCGGAGATTATTGAGAATATTCTGCAGTGGGCGGATGCGGGGAAGTTCGGGGCGGACATGCGGATGATTATTCGGCCGTATCTTGGCGGACGGAGCAAAGACCGCGCATTTGACGCTGAAAAATTTGAGCGGTTCAAAAAAAACCCGCGCGTGCGTTTTTACGAGCGGGAGTTCTGGGGGGACATGGATAAGGCGAGGGAGTTTGTCGCGCTTATGCGCCACGCCGATGCCGTGCTTGCCGTATACACAACGATGGTGCTGGAGGCGGGAGCGCTTGACCGGCCATTGGTCGCCGTGGCTTTTGACGGGAGTGCGCATCGGCCATGGTACCGCTCCATCCGCCGCTTTGAAGGTTTTGAACATTTTCAGGATGTTTTGAAGACGGGCGCGATGCGGACGGCATATGATTTTGATCAGCTTTTTGAAATACTGGATAGCTATTTCAAAAATCCCCGCCTTGATGGAAAAGAGCGCAAGTTGCTCCGCGAACGACTGTGCTATAATCTTGACGGCAAAGCGTCGGAGCGGGTACTTGATGAAGTTCTTTTCTAGGGTGATTATTTTGTAAAGTTTGTTAACCTGTATTCTCAAGAGGAATAGGATGGTGAACGTACCGGCAATAGTAGATGATATTAAAGAGGCGCGTGAGTCTTATACGCACGCAGTTTATGAAAAGGATGTGGCGGAGTACGAGATTGAGGCGCTCTTCTGGCAATTGGAAAATCAAGAGAAACTTTTGCGCCGCATTGTACAGAAACTTGAGGGGTAAATATGTTCCTGAAAGGACAAAAATATCTCCGTCATCCAGAGTCCCCGCCCGCCGGCGGGCGTGGCGCCCAGGGCGGACGAAGAATCTCGTACGGTTTCAGTATACTGATATTGAGGGATTCCTCCCTCACGGGACGCCTGCTGGCAGTCGCTTCGCTCGGAATGACGAAGAAGATACGCGAGTTCTCGATTCCTCAAAAAACATCTCGGCATCTTAGGGTGTTGTACTGAAGGAGCGGCCGGATTGCCGCTCCGCTATGTCGCAAAAAACAATCTTCCTTTCAATATATAATGGAATACGGGCGAAGAATTTTTTTCATACCGACACTTATCGCGAGATGGTGCGCGATGCGGGACTTCGGCTCGTTATCGTCATTCCGTCTTCAAAGCTGGAGTATTACCAAAAAACATTCGGCGCGGTGAATGTCGTTTTTGAGCCGCTTGATATTGTTTCCGAGTCCTGGTTTGGCCGTCTGCTCGCCGAGATCGCTTTCAACGCATTCGGTACGCGGACGATTGTTTTCAAGCAAAAACTTGAGTATTGGCGGTTTAAAAAATTATCCCGCTTTTTGGTGAAGCGTGCGATTAATATCCTGCTTACCCCGTTCCAGCGTCCCGTGCGGCGCATCATTCGCCGACTGGACGGATTCGTTGCGATTGATCCGGAGGTCGCCGCATTGCTGGATAAATATAAACCCGATCTTGTTTTGGCGCCCGATATCGTTTTTCCTCTTGACCGCATTTTTCTCCGTGCCGCGAAGCGCAAGGGCTATTTCGTCATCGGGCTCACGCGCTCATGGGACAATCTTACCTCCAAAGGTGTTATTCAGATTTTACCTGATAAGCTGATTCTCCACACGACGCGGATGAAAAAGCAAGCGGTTAAACTTGTTGGCGTACCAGAAAAAGACATCTATGTCTCCGGCCCTCCCGATTATGACAAGTATTTCAAACCGCTTACCACTACCAAAGAAGAGTTTTGCCGCTTGTTGGGGATTCCTGAAAACCGGCGGCTCATTCTCTTCGCGCCGTTTTATGATGAGTTTACCGGCTCGGCGATTATTATGATGAACGCGCTGACGCGTGCGGTTAAAGACGGGCGCCTCCCGAGCGACATCCACTTTCTCATTCGCTATCGTCCCGCGACGCCGGAATTTTCGCCGAGCGTTATAGAGGAGAGCGGACACTTCACTATTACCAAGCCGTGCAGTATGTTTTTCCACGTTAAGAATCGTGCGCAAGCACCGACGAAGGACTGGGAGTTCTCGCCCGCTGATGTGGAACTTCTCGTTCATTCCATGGTATTTTCCGAGATGACGATCAATACCTACTCCACGATTGCCATTGATGCTGCCGCCGCCGACCGGCCCATTATCGGTATTCGCTATGATGCGGATTCCGACACCAAGCCGCAAAACAGCGTGGTGAAAATCGCCGATGCGCATGACCACTACCGTGAACTTGAGCAGACGGGGGGCGTGGCGCTGGTGCATGACAACGACGAGCTCATCGCCGCGATTAACCGCTATCTGGAACACCCGGAGCTTGACCGCGCAGGCCGTCACAAAATCGTCTCCGATCAAATAGAATTTACTGATGGCTTGAGCGGCACGCGCATCGCGGAGTTTATCCGGAAACAACCAGAAGAAGATAGTATTCAAAAAAGATACAAATGAAATATGTCATATCTTTTATGAAAAAACCGGCATACATGACGGTGGAGGAGATGCGGGAGCATCCGGAGTGGATTGAGGCAGAAGAGGAGGAGGGAGGGACGAGGTTTCGTGGCACAACCACGCCGGAGCTGGCGTTCAAATACTTTTCCGATAAAAACGGTAGAATTCTAGAGTGTGGACCGCACCGCGGAGCGTTTACGAAGCTTCTGATTAAGCATGGCTATAGCGATATCCATGCCGTGGATTTTTATGACGGACTCATGGGAGTTGACCGGCAGAAAGTTGATTTTCGCATGGTGGATATGAATACGGAAAAACTGTCCTATCCGGATAATTATTTTTCCGGCGTAACGGCGTGGGGAATAGGGGAGCACATGGAGAATCCATATCTTTTCATGCGCGAGGTGCATCGCGTCCTCAAGCCGGGCGGTGTCGTTATCTTCGCTCTGCCCAATGTGGCGCATATTATGAGCCGGTTGGTTTTTCTCAAGCGGGCAACCTTTCCGCGGTGGAGCGTACTAAACAATCATATTGCGATTTTTACCCGCGATATTATACAAAAAACATTCCTGCGGTCGTTTGATTTGGTTGAAACCGTCTACACGCGTCCGGGGATTCAGTATTTATTCTTTCATCACTTTGATCGCTTTCTTCCCGCAAACGAGTGGTTTGGGAATTATGTCGTGTATATCATGAAAAAACGGTAGGAGTGTGGTATGAGTGCCAAGTGTTTGTTGCAAGAAACAATTCGTTCTGCCATACTGAAGAGGTAAAGCGTGGGATGAGTGATAAAGAAAGGTCGGGGCAGATTATTTTTCAAACCTATTGTAACTTATGATGTTTTCCATGACGTGCGATTGCGGCGAAAAGATGTCGGTGGAGGCCGAGAATCGCGACGAGGCGGTGATGAAGATGAAAGCCATGATGACCCAGGAGATGCTTCAGAAGCACTGGACGGAGAAGCATGCGGCGGATGCGATGCCGATGCCGTCTCTTACTGACTGCCACATGATGATTGAGAAAAATCTCGCACAGGTCTAGTTTTTTGTGCGACAAAGAAAAAAACAGCTCCGACGAGTCGGAGCTGTTTTTTAGCGGATGTCATTTAGCGCGCTCCCTTGTCGTTAAAGCGTTTTTTGAGAAGAAGCTCGGCGACGAGGAAGTCCGTCTCCGTATCAATATCAATCGTTTCGCTTTTATCAATAAGGTGGTAGCGGACTTTGGGGCCGGTGAGGAGGTGGTCGCGCATGAGCGTATCATAGCGGACTGCTATGGCGTCCACATGCGTGTAGGCGGTGGGGGTATACGATTGGCGTGGCATATTGGAGGGTTCGGCATGTCCCGTCATTTCACGCGGCATGAAAGGATGGAGCGTTTCACCCTCCACGCGCCAAAGCTTGTAGGGATGTTTTGAGGCGGCGGTTATCGTCCGGCTCGCTGTGGTCTCCGGATCGTTGAGGAGGTATTCAATACACGCGTCTATTGACTTGGTGGTGCACAAGGGCGAGGTGGGCGGAAGGCGAAGGATAATGTCGGCTTTCCATCCCTCGTTTTTTTCAAGCCACGCCACTGCGTGCGAGAGATAGTCAATGTCCGAAGCGGTATCACTTGCGCACTCCGCGGGGCGGAGAAACGGCGTTTCGGCACCGCAGGTACGGCCGATTTCAGCATAACGCGGAGAGTCGGTGGAAAGGATGAGTCGGGTAATATGGCGCGAGTGTTTTGCCGCATCAATGATCCACGCCATGAGGGGGCGTCCCAAAAGCGGCCGGATATTTTTGTCCGGAATGCTTTTGGAGCCGGCACGTGCACCGACGACGCCGAGGATATTGAGATGGTGCTTAGGAGAGGTGGTCATGGAATGAAAAAGAGGGAATACAGGGATGGTACAGGGCTCAATGTCGGTTACTTTTTTGAAGCTCTGAATGTTTTAAACTGCATCAGCGCGGGAACGGGAATTACTCGCCGTAATCGCGGCGGGGAGAATGTTTTGCGTTCGGGCAACACTACCCACGATGTTCAAAAATTACCTCTACCTCTTTCAAACGATTTTCAGTAGGCACAAGTTTCGGATTGTGCTGCTTACGCTGTTTGGGTTCATTAACGGGGCACTGGACAGTATCAGTATCGGGACGCTCATCCCGCTTTTTTCATTTATCGTCAAGGACGCTAATGCGTCCACGAGTTTTATTTCTCGCAGTGTCGCCTGGCTCTTTGGCGTGTTCCATATCCCGTTTACCATCTGGATGCTCCTCGTATTTATGGTATTGCTCTTTGTCACCAAAGCGGTCGGCGAATTCTTGACGATCTATGTGCGCGTGCGGATTACGACCGATTACGAAAACGATACCCGCGACGAACTCTATGAGAAGACACTCCGCGCGCGGTGGCCTTATCTGCTTAATCAGAAAATGGGCTATCTGGAAAACGTGCTCATGACCGATGTGCGGATTACGCAGGGTCTTCTGAAGCAAATCTGCGCTTCGGCGCCGAATCTCGCAAGTTTTATCGTCTATTTAAGCGTGGCGATCGGTATTTCGCGATCAGTTACGCTTGTAACCATCATATTCGGGGTTGTGATCCTGATCCTTAGCTATCCGCTCGTGCGACTCACGAAGCGCTATGCCGGAGAGCAGACTGCCATCAGCAAGCTCATCGCGCATCGCGTGAATGAAAGCGTCTCGGGCATGAAGACCATTAAGGCGATGGGTGTGGTGGACCAAGTAGTTTTGCGTGAGCGAAATGTTTTTGAAAAATTAAAACAGCTGATCGTTAAAAGCTCGTTGATTCTCCAGTTGGGCACCTCACCTACGGAATCGCTCGGGCATCTCTTTATCATCGGTTTGTTTGCCTTCTCGTATACACAACCGGGATTTAGTTTTGCAAGCTTTGCCGTTGTGATGTACCTTGTCCAGCGGCTCTTTCTCTCGGTGCGTAAAATGCAAACGGGGTTTCATCTCATGAATGAAGCCATGTCCCACGGACAGCATGTTATTGCGCTTAGCAGAGCAACGAGTGAAGAGCAGGAACAGGACACTGGCACCGAGCCGTTTCGTTTTGAGCATGAACTGGCTTTCCGGAATGTCGCGTTCGGTTATCGCGCCGATCAACCGATTCTTCGCGATGTTTCTTTTACCGTGCGGAAGAACGAAATGGTCGGTATTATCGGCCATTCCGGAGCGGGTAAGACGACCTTGACCGACTTGATACTGCGGCTGTTTGAGCTGGATAAAGGGGAAATTACGATTGACGGCGTACCGACATCTTCCTTCTCGCTTGCGGCGTTGCGGGGTACTATCGGCTATGTCTCGCAGGATATGTTTTTGAAGAATGATTCTATCGAGGAGAATATCAAATTCTTCTCCGATGCGGTTGATGATGCGCGCATGATAGAGGCGGCGAAACTTGCTCATGTGTATGACTTCATACAGACGCTTCCGAAGGGCTTTAAAACAATAATCGGCAATCACGGAGTTTTGCTCTCGGGCGGTCAGCGCCAGCGCATCGTGCTCGCGCGTATCCTTGCACGCAAGCCGGAAATTCTCATTCTGGACGAGGCGACGAGCGCGCTGGATAATGAATCGGAGGCGCTGATCCGCGCTTCTATTGAACAATTGAAAGGCGGGGTAACCGTAATCGCCATTGCCCACCGGCTCTCAACGCTCATGAATGCGGACCGGATCGTCGTGCTGGAGGATGGCCGCGTGCTTGAAGAGGACTCCCCTGCGGCGTTGTTGCAGGATGAGAAGAGTTATTTCTACCGGATGCACGCCATGAGTATGAGGGAAGGGGGAGATACCGATAGCTCTGGCACGACATGAGTTCTTATTCAAAAGATCTTACGATTATTTCCGTATATCACAACCGTCTCTCCGGGCGGCTTCTTCGTTTGAACGGGGAGATAACGCGCCGTCTGAATCCCAATGCAAAGATGCAGTGGCTTGTGGGCGATAATACGCCGCCCGGATTTCCCGTTGAAGACAAAATAACTGCTGAAGGATTTACCGTCATACCCAACCCGCACGACTATAAAGGCCGTGGCAGTCATCAGCATGCCGGAGCGATCAATCTCTGTCTATCGCAAGTGACGACCCGCTTCGTCATGAGTATGGATAGTGATTTTTATATTCTTCGACCCGGGTGGATTGAGGATATTCTGTCCCATATGCAGGAAAACAATCTTGCTTTTTTTGGCGTTACGTATCATCCGGAAGAATATGTGAAGTATCGGTATTTTCCGTCCGTCGTGTGCGTTATTATAGATCTTTCGGGGGTGCGGCGGGAGGATATTGATTTTGCGCCCGAGCACGTTTTTGCCGTGAGCGGTCGCGCGGTTACCGTCAACAAGAAAACGCGCAAAAAAAGAATATTCCGCAAGCGGGTGCGGCATGTGTTAGCGCATGGATTTATGAACGGTCTTTTCCGTTTCAAGCGGATGCTTGATTTTTCCGCGCGCCGTCGCCTGATCGGTTCGGCACGGGACACGAGTTATGCGATTTTCCGTCGTTACGGGAGTGATCAATCGCTCGGGCGCGAATATGTCCAGGCGGTGTTTGATCCGGTGCATGACCTGCATCTTGCCGCAATGCTTCCACTCCGTCTCAATGCGCTGTTTGAGCGGCTTCTTCCTGATCAATTGTGCTATGTTCCCAAACGGCGCGACGCCTATACGCCCATGGACTTTCGCGCGCGCGGGTTTCCGGACTGCGGCGGATACGGATGGGAAGAGTATATCTGGAAAGATATTCCCTTCGGTATTCATATCCGCGGCTCCAAGACATGGAAACGCAATCAAAGCGAAGACGAGGAGTTTGCGCTCATCAGAAAAACCCTTACACAATTTATACGGGAGAATTAAAAAAACTTCCCGCAGGGAAGTTTTTTTAATGGGGACTTAATCTTAATGGAGGTTTCTTAATTTTTTACATTGAGCCAACCGTCCTCGCGTAAGAGGGCGGTAATTGCCGGTATGCCGAGCGGGGCGTCGTAGTTGGAATTATACTCTTCGGTGAGCGCGGGAGAGGAGTTCTTTTTGCCGTAACGAGTCGTAGTGGCGCGTGCCGCACTCCCCGGGGGTAGAATGACGAAATAATCTCCCGTGTCGTAGGTATACGGCACTTCATAGCGGGAGACGAGCGTTTCGTAAAGCTTTTCGCCCGGGCGGATGCCGATGGAGCGAATGTGTGCCTTACCACGGGTAAGTTCGTGGATAAAAACCGCGGCAATGTCTATGATTTTACATGCAGGCATTTTCATAACAAGAATCTCTCCGCCCTCGGCTTCAACGACCGCCTTAATGAGAAGGCCGATGGCATCCTGCCGGCGCATAAAAAATCGCGTCATGCGCTCGTCGGTGACGGTGAGATCTGTTCCCGCGCGTGCCTGTTCGCGAAAGAGAGGGATGACACTGCCGTTCGTACCGATGACGTTGCCGGCGCGGATACAGACAAAACGCGTATCGCCATAGCGGTTAGCATCCAAGATAAGTTGCTCGCCGCACGATTTGGTGCCGCCGTAAAGATTGAATGGGTCAACGGCCTTATCCGACGAGACATACACGACGCGTTTGACGTCATTGGTCAACGCCGCCTCAATGACATTCTGGGTGCCGATAATGTTGGTCTGCACGGCCTCCCACGGATTCGCCTCGCAGACGGGGACGTGTTTGAGTGCGGCGAGATGAAAGATAATATCGGCGCCGCGCGAGGCAAAGGTCAGGCGGCTCTTGTCGCGCACATCGCCGATGATAAACTCCACCCGCGGATCGGGAATTGCGCGCCGCATCTCAACCTGCTTGTGTTCACCGCGCGAATAGATGCGGATGTGTTTCGGTCGGTGTTTTGCCAAGAGCTGACTCACGAGTTCGGTGCCCCACGAACCGGTGCCGCCGGTGATAAAGATAGTTTTGTTTTTGAGCATATGCGGCAAAAAAAGTAATTTGACGATGCTTCAGCTGTTTCCGAGCGTACCATGTCATTGTCCATTCGTCCAGAATAGGTTATTAATTATTCGCATGGTGCATGCGGCTGTTGAAAGAACGACTCATTATGCGGTACGCTTACCTGAATCGACAGAATCGTTTCTTGTGTTTGCACTCATGCCCATTATGAACAAACCACTGCACCATCAGGACGCTCTTTCGGAAATCGGTGAGCTTCCGGCGGTCCTTCAAGAATTCCCGATAGATAGGGTATTGGTCATGGAGCGGTATGGGCATGGTATTATTAACGATACTTATCTTGTGCATGTTGCGTCACCCGATGGAGCCATTGAACAACGGTTTATCGTCCAGCGGCTTCACACGATCTTCAACTCCCCCGTGTTGGAGGATATGGCGGCGGTGACGGAGCATCTCGCAGGAAAGGGTATCACTACGCCTCGTCTCATGCGAAGTCGCACCGGTGCGCTCGGCGTCATGCGAGACAAGCGATGCTGGCGCCTCATGACGTATATTCCGGGCATATCTTATGATAGGGTGCTTCAGGGCGCTCAACTGGAGGACGCGGCGGAGTTCCTCGGAGCATTCCACAACGCTCTGCAAGATATCGAATACACTTTTGTACATCTTATTCCCGGCTTTCACGACACTCCGCGCATTATGGAAAAATTGCGTGAGACGGTCAAACATTTTCAAAAAAGCCCGCATGCTGATGTTCTTATACCGCTCGCGGAACGGATACGGCGCGATTGGGTGACGGTGGCGGCAACCCTGCGGGAGCTCCCGCACCGCGTCATCCACGGGGATCTGAAAATAAACAATGTACGCTTTGCCGAGGACGGACACCGCGCCGCCGCGTTGCTGGATCTTGATACGATGGGGAGGAACACGATTCTTGTTGACCTCGGTGATGCGATCCGTAGCTGGTGCAATCCTGCCGATGAGGATGATTACAGAGGCGCATATCTCGACGAAAAATTGTTCAGGCATTTCATCCGCGGTTATACGCGAACCGCAGGATTTTTGACGCGCGAGGAGCGGGAGTCCATCCCGGCGGGCCTTGAGATGATCATTCTTGAGCTCGCGGCGCGATTTGTCACTGATGCATTCGAGGAAAAATATTTCAAGCTGGATAATGCGCGTTACCCGAATCTCTACGAACAGAATGTCACAAAAGCGCGGGCACAGGTGGCGCTTTTGGACGATGTGTGCCGGAAACGTGCCGCGCTCTCCGCGGCACTAAGCGTATAAGCCGCTATGCATTGACAAGAATAGATTTATATGCAACGAATATTGGCGTACCGGCGTTGTTTTACATCAAGCACAAAGGGGAAACAGTGAAAAAAACGAAAAGAACTACTCCGATGACATGGGAGGAAGTGCTCAAAATGCATGCCGCCCGTATAGCTGAAGAGCTTGTGCCGGAATTACAAAATGTCAGCGGTCTTCCCACGCCCGCTATCCGCACCGCGTGGGTGTCGGTGCATGTCCGGATAGAAACGCATCAGGAAACCACGATGCTTATTGCGAGTCCCGAATCGCCCGTCTCTTCCGAAGGAATAATCCGTCGCCTTATTCCGGAAAAGAGCCGTTATGAAGTCCGGTCTGATGACTGGAAGCGGATTGACGGGATTAAGGATCAGCTTGCTCCTCACCAGATGCGCTTGCTCGGCGCCTATCGCGAGAACGGCAACCGGCCGATTTCCACATCGGACATATCAGCTCTGCTTGGCGGAAGAAATGTTCAGTCACAGCGGCAGATCATCAATGGAGTTTTTGGGAAAAATAAGTTACCATACCGAATCCAGTCCCCTCAAGCGGGCGCGGACGGAATGTCTTCACTGCGAAAGAGCTGGATGATTTTCAAACATCCCGAAAGCCGCGGCATGCGGAAAAGTCCCTATCATATTTGGCCCGTCCATTATGAGGATGATACGAGAGATGATACAAGAAAAGAAGCGGGGACGATGAAGTAGGGATTGCAAAAATGGCCGTTCGGATGCGAGCGGCTTTTTTATGTGTGCGAAAGGGTTTTTTATTTCTACATAAAGCCGAGATTTTTTCCTCGTTCTTAAAAACCTGACCTGCACCAGGTGCCGCTGCATAAGTTCACATACATAGTGGACTCCCTCGGCAAGTCCAATATGGGGTGGACGGATACAGCCGCTTGACCGCAGTAAAACTTTTTGAAATAATGCGTTACCTGTGGCAGGTGGTGTTCCGTTCTACTTTTCGGTACCTGATGTGTTCTTTGATAATATATTCAGGAGAGCGTTCTATGCATAGCTTTGACGCGTATCCGGATTCATTCGGTGTCGTAGATGTCGTTTGCGTACTTGGCGGGGGTATTGTGCCGCGGAAGATGCGAGGAGGAGAGGTACGGCGCTATCAATCAACCGCATACAGCCATAGGGATCGCAATGAGCTTTTGGGCGGAGGAAAGGCGCGCATTATCGCCGCCGCACACCTGCTGACGCACTACTTTTCTTACGCCGTTGCTGTAACCGTGGGAAACCAGATCGTCAACGGGAGAGCGGTTGAGGCGCATGTGTTGGCGGAAGAGCTTGTGCGCTACGGCGTTTCCGCGGGGCGAATTATTCGCGAGGATAAATCCGCTAACACCCTTCAGACGATGGACGAGATCGTTGTGCTCATTGAGCGCTATGGCTGGAAGGATGTGCTCATGATTACGAACGAATACCATGTTCCACGCGCAAAACTCTCTTTCAATCAGCCTTCTAAAGAGGTAGCTCCCGGTGTCGGTATTGCCTGGAGGCGGGTGAGCTCGCTGGTCAATGTCAGTTTTGTGTCAGCTGAATCGGTACTCTTACGCCGATCTCCGGAGCATTATACACCACTCATTGAGCGGGCAAAGGCGTCGCTGGCATATCAGGATCGCGTTGCCGCCGAAGAGCGAGGCGTAGAGAAGCTCATGTTCGGGGGTTATGTGCCACTAGCGCAGCAAAAAGAAGAAGCGAGCACGCAGTATGTGCACTCGCCGTGATATTACCGGAGTCCTCGGACTCCGGTTTTTTTAGTATTCAACTATTGTTTGTCGGATGCGTCACCGTGCTCGAGAAGTTGTTCCGCGAGCGCGAGCTGTGCGGGCGTATTGATGCCGATGCTTTCCAGAGGACTGATACCGATGGAAGCAACAGACTGGCCGTTCTGAATGGCGATGTGGACGAGATCCGTCAGGTAGAATTCGTGCGCTGTGTTGTCTTGTTTGAGTTGGGGAAGGTGATCCCACAGCCACGCTGCGCGGAAGCAAAAAAAAGACGGATTGACCTCGCGAATGTTCAATTGCTCCGGCGTGGCATCCCTTCTTTCAACGATGTCCGTAATGTGCGCATCACGCTCGTTGCGTATGATACGCCCGAAGTCGTACAGCGGCGCGCGCCACTCATTAAAGTCGGGAACGGTAACAGTCATGAGTGCCAACGGTCCCGCGCTTTCCCGGTGAAGGCGAACCAGGCGCGTAATAGTTGACGACCGCAGGGTGGGATGGTCGGCGTACAATACTACGATCGCTTCGGTATCTGCACTTACCGCGCCGCGGGCGCAGGCGACGGCGTGTCCGGTACCGAGCTGCTCATGCTGTACCACATAGTCGTAATGGGGTCCGAGTGCCGCACGTACCTTCTCTGCTTCATGGCCGATGACGATGAGCGGGCGCGAATCAATATGCGCATCGGCGACGGCATGAAGAAGATGCGCTATCATGGGTGTGCCGCCGACGGGTGTGAGCGCTTTGGGAAATCCATTGTTCATGCGCGTGCCCTTCCCTGCGGCGAGTATGATGACGCGCGTCTTTATCTTCATACCGTGAGGATATACAGTGCGCGCAGGGCGGTCAAGTTTTGAAGCATATCTCGTATTCGAGTGCGGGTGACAGATGGATGACTTCGTACTGTCGGATATCGTTTTATATCACAGGACAGGTGGAATTAATCGCATACGTGCAAACGACCTATGAAAGACAGTGGGAATAAAAAAAGGAAGGAGAGAGGAAGCGAGGGAGTACGGGCGTCGCTGTCATTGAAAAATGCACGTGTGTTGGTTGCCGGCGGTTCCGGTTTTATCGGTACGCACGTGGTTGCCGCACTTGTCCGTGCCGGTGTCGGAGAGATTGTGGTACTGGGAAAAAAGAAGGCATCCCGTGTGATCGCGGACGCCGAGGCATATAGCACGGCGCGGTTTACGTTTCTTGACTGTGATTTGGCGAGCCAGTCCTCGGAACGAGTGCTGAAGGGACTGAAGGGATTTGATTATGTCTTTAATCTTATCGGTGTGACGGAGCAAGACATGCCGCATCCCGATCCATTGCGCCTTATGGAGGCGAATCTCTTACCGCTGGTGCGGCTGACAAAGATGCTTGACTGGGCGAGCATTAAAGGTGCAGTGCATGTGGGAAGCAATGCGGAATATGGCAACGCGCCCGTGCCCCATCGCGAGGATGCACCGCTCCGGCCGACGAATTGCTACGGTCTCGCGAAGGCGACGACGACGACGTATGCGCTCATGATGACGCGGGGCGGATGGGCGAAGTGGTGTGTGGCGCGACCTTTTTTCGTCTACGGACCGGGACGGGAGTATGGTCTTGTGTGTGAAGCTGCGCGGGTTATGAGCGGCGGCGAGAAATTTGTCATACACGGTAAAAAAATAACGCGGGATCCGGTATTTGTGGAGGATGTGGCCGAGGCGCTGGTGCGGTTGGCGGTATGTCCGAAGGCAACAGGTGAGATAGTGAATGTCGCGAACGGTCAAGAGATCACCGTCCGTGCCATTGCGGAGTGCGTCCATGAGGCGGTTGGCGGGGGAGGGGTCTTGGTTGATGCGCATGCGCGAGCGGGGGATCTGCTACGGAGTTGCGGGAGTGTTGCTGTGCTTATGCGTCTCACGGGCTGGCACCCTCGCACGACACTCCGCGAAGGCGTCCGGCGCACGGTTGCGGCGTACGCAAAAAGCATGGAACATCGCATGGTCATGCGAGATATAGGGAGAACACGAGAAAAAAATGAAAAGCGAAGATAAGAAAAAAACACCGTCGCAAAAAATACTCTTCCTCATGCGGAGTGCGGAGTTTTTTCATTACCAGCGGACAACGATTGAAGCGCTTCTTGCGCGGGGATTCCGCGTGCATCTTTTGGTTGACCGGCGGTGGTCGGCGGTTGATGCGCTGGAAAAATTGGGCGTGTTTGCCAAAGGATATCGGCATTTCACCTGCGGGTGGGCGGAGTCGCGGAATGATTATTACCGGAATGTTTTGTTCTATACGCGCGAACTCCTGACGTATCGCCATTATATTTCGCCGCACCGAAACAGCCAGTCGGTTTATTATGAAAACCGCTGGTATGGTTACCTGCCTCCATTCTTGCAAAAAATATTGGCTTATGCGGTTTCTCGCGCGCTTCTTAAGATGACTCTTGCGGGCGCACTCTTGGCGGGCGTTGAACGCGTGGCGCCTGCCGCGGAAAATATCAGTGCGGACATTAAACGCTTCGCGCCCGATGCGGTTATGGCCACGCCGGGAAACATGCGGTTCTCGTCCGCCGATGTGGAGTATCTCAAAGCGGCAAAAAAACTGGGCGTACTGACCATGATTCCCGTGCTCTCATGGGACAATCTGACGACGAAAGGTCTGATGCACATCCATCCCGATTTTTTACTGTGCTGGAATGACATGCAAGCCGGTGAGGCGGTGGAACATCAGGGTTTTGTGCTCACGCAATTGCGTATTACCGGTGCGCCGGTTTTTGACGATTGGTTTACGAAATTGAGGCCTTCGGGTACGCGCGAGGAGTTTTGCCGCGCACACGACCTACGGGCGGAGGATCCTGTGGTCGTCTATCTCGGTTCATCGCGGCACATGGCGGCGGATGAGACGTGGCTCATAGGTTCGTTGCGCGCAGCGCTGGACAACTCGCCCGATGCGCGCATGCGCCGTATGCAGATTATCGTTCGTCCGCATCCGGCTAATTGGCGCATTTATGAAAAAGTGTCTTTGCCCGGCGTTGTCGTTCTACCCAGAGAAGGCACACTTCCGGACGGCCCCGCTACGCTACAACTTTTTTACGACACGCTCCATCACGCGGTTGCGGCGATTGACGGAGCGAATACAAGCGCTATCATTGATTCCATTATAGCGGGGTGTCCGGGGATTGCGATTATCACGGACGAATACAAGCATACGCAAATTGAGACCAAGCATTTCAATCAACTTGTTGCGGCCGATGCGTTGTACTGCGCGCGCGGGGCGGAGGAGGTTTGGGACGTGTTGGGGCGGTTGCTTAATGGTGCTGATGAAAAAAAAGAAAAGCGAAAGGCGTTTGTGGAACGCTTCATCCGTCCGTGCGGTCTGGAGATCTCCGCCGGCGAGGCGGCGGCTCGGGAAGTGGAAAAAATAATTTTAGGACAGTCATCTGCATGACGAACCAAGCGGCATTAGAACAACGGATTGCAATGCTTCGTGCCGGAGGGAGCTATCGTGCTTATCTGGCGGCACGCGCGGCGGTTTTTGCCATGCTGGACCATCAGCCCGATGAAGCGCGCCCCAGCGCCTACTGGACCGAAGAGATCGCCGGTTTTGAGTATCTTTTTGACGCCTCTCCGTTAATCATAGAGAAGTTACGCCAGCACACCTATCATATTACGGGACTTCATGACTATGAGTACCGAAGTCATCACAACCGTTCGGCGGAAAAATTCGCGCGGCGGCTTGCCGATGTGCGTGCGGTTGATGCGAACGGCGTTTTTGTTCCGGAGTCGCGTGCGCTCGGCGGATTCGGATTTTCCGTGGACGGAAAGCTTATTAATTTTGATACGTTGAAGTTTTACGAAGGGCTCGTCGTCCTTGACCGCGAGGGTTATCTCGCGCCGTTCCGCGACGGCGGCGCACGTCGGACGGTAGTGGAGATCGGTTCGGGATGGGGAGGATTTGCCTATCAATTCAAGACGCTTTTCCCCCGCACCACCTATGTGCTCGTTGACCTGCCCGCCTCGCTTCTTTTTGCCGCCACGTATCTTATCTCCCTCTTCCCGCATGCGCGCATAAAGTTTGTGGACGGGGCGCCCGGTTCCGCCGTTATTTCGGATGCGTCGTCATACGATTTTATTTTCGTTCCCCACTATGCGTGGCGGGATCTTGTTGTGGGTACGCCCGACATGGCCGTGAATTTTGCCTCTTTTCAGGAGATGACGACCGGTCAGGTTGACGGGTACATTGCGGGACTCCACCGCATAAACTGTCCGGTGCTCTACAGCATGAATCGCGACCACTCGCCCAACAATGACGAGCTGACGACGGTGCGTTCCATTATAAAAAATTACTACCGTGTTGCGTACGATGCGCTTGCCGGAGCCGGGCACTTTCCATCCGAAAATTCGAGGGGGGGATGGAAGAGGAGGGTGAAAAAGCTGGTCTCTTCGCGTTTGCGCTCGGCGGATGGTGGCGGCGCTCGTGACTACCGGCACGTCATAGCAAAGTTATCTTCCCGCGCATGATAGACCTCTTGCACAATAACCCTTTCTACTGCAATCATGCTTTTTCGGCTGCAAACAACTCATCACTCGTCCTCAAGAGGATATCAGAGCTTATCAACGAATACGCTGTATTCGTGTCCTCGCGCTTCGTTGTTTTCGCACGAAAAAGCATGATTTCGTTACGAAAAATTATTGTGCAAGAGGTCTTATGAAAAACTATACGACCAACACTGCATGCCGGATGTGCAAAAGCATCCGCCTTGAGAAGGTCATTGATCTGGGCGACCAGCCGCTCGCGAACGCTTTTTTGGATCGTGACGCGCTGAAGCGGCCGGAACCTAAATACCCGCTCCGAATGTTTTTTTGTCATACCTGCGGGCTTGCCCAGCTGGTGGATATTGTAGACCCGAGTATTTTATTTCGCGATTATGTTTATTTTTCTTCGGCAATGCCGCGCATGGCGGAG
>JAUYPE010000016.1 GCA_030697705.1 bacterium
TCCAATCATGTACCCGACGGCATGGGACATCTGAAAGAATCAATACACAGGTCAAGGCGCCGGTTATCCAACACGAAACTGCTGAAAGGATTTCTCAAGGCGAGTACACTATATTAATCTAAGTGTGGAAGGTCAGTAGTAGTACAAAGACCAGTAACCACTTTCCATAACCGTATCCCTCTGTTAAGATACGAAAACTTTTTTCTTTAGGTTTATTTTCTAAATCTTTTGAATCCATAACATTAGTAGAACTTACGCGATTAAAGCAATATTCCGTCATCCAGAGTCCCGACAAGTCGGGACGAAGGATCCCGCACGATTTCAGTATGCTGAATGTTTACGGGATTCCTCGTTTCACTCGGAATGACGAACGACGCGCGTAAGTCCTTATTATACTTTGCTTATCTCACACTCTTCGGATCAACGCCTTTCATGGCATCGGGGACATTTTCTGGGCCGTGGTTTTTGAGGCGCACATAGAATGTTTCCAAATCTTTTTTCTGTTGATCTGAAAGATGACCGTCGGAAATATTGAACTTATACAGACGCGTCCACGCCGCAACCGCCACATCCGCATCGTTCGCCGAGCGGGGCGCCATAATGAGTTTTGACCCGCTGAATGAGTCCACAAAACTTTTCAGCTCCGCGACGACATCTTTTGAGACGGACGGCTTATACGAAATCCAAATCCCGCCGTGTTCAAGATTATGGATAAAAATCTTGTCGTTTGATTCATAATCATACACCCCCCAATTCGCCGGAGACAGATAGTGCGGACCGGAGGTCGGCGGATTGGAATTATAAGTATCTTGGTGGTCAAGCGCGACATGATCCTGCCCTTGATTGGCGTAGAACACGCCGGGCAGAGGCGCTTGTGGGCGCGTGGCATACCAAAAAATTATGCCAATGAAAAGTATGACAATCAATCCACCTCCGCTCCACCGAAGGATTTTTTTGCGACGCCGAGCCGCAAGCGCCTCCTCAACGCGAGATTTTTTTAGTTCTGCTTTTGGATTTTGAATGATCTGCTCCATAGTTATCGGCTATGCGCCTTGTCCTTTTTCTCAAGCACTGCGACACGCGTGTCCAGCCGCGCGAACTCATGGCGCGAAACACGATCATCTTTGATCTCGGCAACATCATGCTCAATGGTATCAAGCCGCGCGTCAATATGTTCAATATGGGTATCAATACTATCTAGTCGTACATCAATGCCGTCCAGTCGCGTATTAATACCGTCTAAGCGGACATCAATGCCGTCTAATCTACCGTCAATTTTACCAAATTTCTCATCCGCCTCATCAAAGCGCTTATCAACACCCGTAAAACCCTTCGCCACGACATGGGCGAATTTCTCAAAGCCATCTTCCATAATACCCGTGATGATAACGATATCTTTTTTGGTCAGTGCCATAGGTTGTCCCATTATATTCCCGAATCGCAGAACATCAAACGGGTAACGATCCCGCGATCATACGCTTAAACTCTTCCACCATGGGCACCTGCTCCGACTCAACACCGTACTGCTCGGCAGTGTGGAGTGCCGTCCAATCAGCAATTAAAAGCGAGGAGAATATTTTTTCCCATACATTGCGGCCGGTGAGCATGAGCGTGGTGACGGGAAGACCGCGCATCGTCAAAAGTTCGGCAAGCACCCGCATGCGCTTGCGATTCTGCGGATGGTCAGCTTCGTCGTCAAGAAGAATAAAGCAAAACGGCGCATTGAGCCCGCGCGTACTTTGCTGTGCATCTCCGCCAAAGGCGGATCCGCCTCCGGCGGAAAATCCAGTCATCTCATTGTGATTCAGTTCGGGGACTACATTAAAAAACGCGGGAATTTTTCCCGTCTCATTAAGCTTGATTTTCCAATTTTGCGCAACCGCCCTATTTTTTGCTGAAGCATAGATGACCGGAATGCGCCCGCGGCACCACTCGGCCAGCATCCTTCCCTGCGGCTCCAGCGCGGCGGGGATGAGCAGTTTGGCAAGCGCGGCGGTGTCATGCAGATAGTCGTCCCGCCCCAGCAATTTCAACAGCGCGCGCACACCGAACCCAAGTGCGGAACGCGGCTGGATATTCGTATCGGGCAGTTGAATCGTGGGCACACCCGCCTCCTCCGCGCGCCGTATTAACTCCCCGCCCACGGCGATTGCCGCACGCGGAAGATGCGCCGCGCCCGCATGGGCAAACGCATCAAGTGTTTCTTCTGTATTGCCGGAGTAAGAACTGGCAATAACCAGCATTTCGCTTCGTTCATATGCTGGCATAGTGGGTAGACCATAATCAGAGTGTACCACGATACCAAGCTCGGGTGCGGCACCGGCAAGAATATCCGCCGCCAAATGCGAACCACCCATACCCACAACTAAAACGCGCGCCGTGGGACCGCCCAGTAAATCCGCGCGGGCAACGTGCGGCATATAGGAGAACTGCCGGGGAAAACTAAGAATCGCGTCACGCATCATATGTGTTCAAGAAATCAAAAAGTTGCAACCCGCCTCTTCATCCGCTCTTCAACTTTTGCGCGGGCGATATTCATGGCAACAACACGAGGATTTTTCTTTTCGTGCAGAGCCGTAGTCAGTACGACTTCCGTCGCACGCGTGATTTTGCGCTCCACCAGATTAAACATCCGTTTAGGGTTGTAACCGCGATACTCGGCGTACGAAGAAATCACACCCCCCGCATTGGCGACAAAATCCGGCACGATAAGCACGCCCTCGCGGAAAAACTCCTCCTCAATCATCTCACTCATCGGGATGTTACCCGCCTCCACAATCACACGCGTACGGATTTTTTTCTTGTTCGTATCGTTAATCACATCCGTCACCGATGCGGGAATAAGCAGATCGGTCGGAATGCTCCAGAACTCGTCGGTATGAAGGTGCTCCACGCCTGGGCATTCACTAAGAGCGCACTTGCGGCGAACGAGATCTTTGATAAGCTCCGGCTCCAACCCTTGCTCCAGAAAAATCGTTCCGCTCCGGTCGGCAATCGCGATAACGCGCGCGCCCATCTCGGTCAGGTAATGATAGGCAAACGTCCCCACATTGCCGAAACCGTGGATCGCCACGCGCGCGCCTTTGAGTTCAAGTCCCGCACGCCGTACGGCAATCGCCGCCGCCTGCGCCACACCAAATCCGGTACTCCCGAACTCGTGCGGAATCCCGCATTGTTCGCCTTTCTTGCCGAATGCCGTCATGCACACATTCGCCGGCTTGCCCGTTGCCGCGCGCCAATTATTCACCGCCTCCACGAACCACTGCATTTCGCGCTCGCCCGTATTCACATCCGGCCCCGCGATATATTTTTTGATAAGAAAGGGCTTGATCGCGCGCGCAAAACTTTGCACGAATTTTTTTTTTAATTCATCCGTCCCGCCCGGTTTACCAGCCGAAGTTCCGACGGCTGGAGGCCACACGATCCCCGCCTTTGCACCGCCAAAAGGAATACCGGCAAGCGCATTTTTCCAGGTCATCGTGCGCGCCAAGCGCCACACCTCTTCAATACTCACACCCGCCGTCATCCGAATACCACCCTTGCCAGGACCCAGCGCCGTATTGTCCACGACCAAAAAACCTTCCATGCCAAGTACCGGATCATGAACGCGCACCACATACTCGGGACCAAACGCATCATAAAGAATTTTCTCCGATAATGCCATAACGAGAGGATGCTAAAAAAGAAAAACTTACTTCTCCGCAAGCGCAGCATCAATAATTTTTTTGGTTTCGGCGTAGGGCTGGGCACCGTTAATCACAAATGTCTTTCCACTTTTTGTGATCACGACACTGTAGGGCGTCCCCTGTCCGCCCGCCGCCGCCGCATCGGCGCTGTCGTCCTGAATGCGCTTAGTATGACGCCCGCTCTTCACGCATGCGTCAAACGCACTTGCGTTCACACCCAACTCACCAGCCCATTTCGGCAGGAGCGCGAGGTCCAATCCGTTGTTAGACGGCGTGTTGGCAAAAATCTTATCAATATAACGCCAAAACGCCTCATTCCCGCCAAGCTCCGCCACACACTCCGAGGCATTCGCTTCGTCAGGCGCTTTGGGATGAAGTTGCGCCAAAGGAAACTGCCGGTACACCCACGCGACCTTACCACTCACACCGTAGCCGTCCGTACCGTTGCCTCCTTCCATAATCTGATGCATCGTCGCATGAAAATTCTTACAAAATGGACATTCAAGGTCGGAATACTCAATCACGGTAACTGGCGCAGCGGGATTGCCTAGAAGATGATCTTGAGCACTTACCTGACGTGCGCGCACGGGCGAACCAGCAACTTGCTGACCTGCACCCGCCACCGCCGCTCCCACACCCGTCGGCAGGGCGGGAGTTTTATTACTGTACACGATCGCCGCCGCAACAAAAAAACCTGCCACGATAATCGCCGCGGGAATCAGGAACGGACTCTGATTCTTCGCCTGCTCTATCTTTGCGTATCCTTCCTCTTGTTCTTCTTCATTCATATTTTTATAGTTACTCATTAATTAATACCCTATCAACTCCACAATGTGACGGCTCAATTCTTCCTCGTGGATAGGACCGCGCCACTGTTCCCTTATCTTTCCGTCTTTGTCAACAAAAATAATCTCCGGCATGGAGAAACCTCCAACAGCGGCGTAAAGTGCGTCATCCACATCGCGCACGACGGCAATGTTTGCGCCGAGTACGGATACCGCGCCACTTTCTGCCACCGCCTCCGGCGACTCGCCGCGATTAACCGCGACAACGACCAGAGCGTCACCAAACTCCTCCTTCATCGCTTTTAGCTTCGGAAATTCATCCTTGCAAAACGGACACCAACTCGCCCACAAGGCGACGACCGCCGGCTTACCGACAATCACATCAGCCAGCGATAGCGAACCTCCCGCCTCGTTCTGGACAACCACCGAAGGCAAAGAACGCACATCGAGAGCACTCACCTCGCGTGAGCCCGCTGGTAAAGAAGAAAAAACTCCCGCGCGCCAGAGCACCACCACTCCCGCGATTATAATAACACCGCCGACAAAAATCCACCGTTTTGGACCATACGCGCCCCCATACATAATCAAATACCGAGAAGCTCTTTGAGCCGCGCCTGATCAAAGCCGATGACGATCTTGCCGTCTATATCAATGACCGGCACGCCGAGCTGTCCGGAGCGCGCCAGCATATCGTCGCGCGCCGCCGCATCCGACGCCACGTCCTTCTCGTCGTACGCGATATTATTCTTCTTAAAGAACTCTTTTGCCATCTTGCAGTACACGCATGAGGGCGTCGTAAAAATTATTACTTTTGCCATAGTTTTTTTAATACTTTCTTATTCTTAACACCCACCCGATTAATCAAAAAAGCGGCAAGCACCATTATACTGCTATCGGTCATTCCCCAGCAACTAGCGCGGTGCAACTTTTCGTGTCATAACAAGGTGCACGGCGGCGATAATCGCGGGCGTCCCCATGCCAAAGACCTCAATCAACTCGTCCGGCTCGCCCGACTCGCCGAAGCGGTCTTGCGCGCCCACGAACTCCATCGGCACGGGATATGCTCGTGCCAATAATTCCGCAACCGCACCGCCAAGCCCGCCATGCACCTGATGCTCCTCCACCGTTACTACCGCACCGGTCTCTCTGGCTACTTTTAGTATAGCATCGGCGTCAAGGGGTTTTACCGAAGGGCTATTCACTACCGCCACTTCTATTCCTTCCTTTGCCAGTTCTTCCGCCGCCATAAGCGCACGGTAAACAAGCATCCCGCACGCCACAATCGCCGCGTCCTTTCCTTCTCGCAGAAGTACCGCCTTCCCAATGGCAAACGGCGTTTCAGCTGTGGTAAACACCGGGGACTTCTCTCGCCCGAATCTCAAGTATACCGGTCCGGGATGTTCGGCGGCGGCAATCGTCGCCTTCTCCGCCTCTATCGCATCACACGGTACCAGCACCGTCATGCGGGGAATAACACTCATAAGAGCAACATCCTCTAGCGCCTGATGAGTCGCCCCGTCCGGTCCCACCGAAACCCCCGCATGCGCCCCCGCAATTTTGACCGGTATATTATTAAGCGCAATCGTCGTCCGAATCTGCTCATTATTTCTTCCCGGACTAAACGCCGCGTAGGATGAAATAAACGGAATCTTGCCGTAGTTTGCTAGACCCGATGCCACCGTCGCCATGTTTTGTTCGGCAACGCCAAGCTCAATGTACCGTTCCGGAAACTTGTCGCGGAACCACTGCGAGCGCGTTGACTCCGCCAAATCGGCGCAGAGCACCACCACCCGCGGGTCTTTTTCACCCGCTTTCACCAACCCCGTCCCATACCCGTCCCGCGTCGGTTTCATCTCTAGCGCTGTCGTATCCGTAACATTCGCCACCAACTTTGCTTGTAGATTTATGGACATAAATTTTTTGTCTTACTTTCTTTTTCCGTCATCCTATCTTTCCGTCATCCCGAACGAAGTGACTGCCAGTAGGCGTCCCGTGAGGGAGGGATCCCGTACGATTTCAGTATACTGAACGCTCACGGGATTCCTCGCGGACGCTCGGAATGACGGCATAGGGATAAGTGCATAAGCCCCAATTATATTATCGGCTACTCCGCGCCGCGACGGCAAACTGCAGGAGATAGCGGTCAAGGTCTTCAAGCGTCGTACGGTACTGCACTGCTCCCATGACCGTATCGCAGAAAACCTCGCGAACGCGCACCAGTTCTTTGAGTCGCCCCCTCCACCGCACATCTCGGATGGTCAGATCAAGAAGTTCAAGCGCACGGACAAACGCTCCCTCGGCAAGTGTGGCATCCCGTCCGCCCCAATTCTTTACCCGTGACACCTCGCTCCCGATATTTCCCATTTGTTCTGCCAAACTTAAGGTAAACCATTTTCCCCCGGCCAGTTGTAGGTACATGGTATTCATAATTCATACGACAAGTTCTTTGATCAGCACCATGATCTTTTCTCGCATCGCCCCGTCCTCCACCGTTCGGGACATATTGTGCTGTGATGGCCGGATATTAATCATGGAGTCAAACTCAATCCACTCGCCTTCCGGTTTCTCCGGATACATATTAATCCCCCAGACATCCTCCTGCACTGATCCGTCTTCCAAAAGCAATGCCTCCTCATCCGCATGCAGTTCGCCACCGATAGCCATGACGCACCGCCCCAAATCTACCACCCCCTTTACCATATTTCCAAAAGGACTCTCGGCAATCTGCAACAACTCACTTTTTTGAATGGGTTTCCGAATGATTTTCATGCCGTAACATTATTTCGTGAATTTGAAGGTGGAGAGAATGTTTTGATATATAATGTCAGCGCTCGGTATAATCTCTTCATTGTACTTTTTTAAGCATTCTTCATTATCAGTAGACACAGTATTAAGACAATTAGCTCCTGCCAATTCATAAGAAAAAACCAGTAAGTAGACCGTATTTCCTTTCGGTACTTCAACAAGATATCTAACGATTATGGCAGCTTCGATGACACCCACCTTATACTTTTGTTGAACAACTTTTAAACCACCAACCACTATATCTTCTTTTATCGGCAGAATTTCTGAATCAGAGAATCCGAATGAATCAGAGAATCCGAAAATCTCTCTTACTGTTTCGCTTTTATAATTTTTGCCGTTAAATATCTCTACGGAAAAATCAGGAGGAACAGCGCTTCCAACATCTCTGCCTTCTTCATCAGAATCTAATGCTGAAAAAAGATAGCCCTCACCATCAATCGTTCTCTTCTGAGGAACATATTGGGAGATAACCCATTCGGACGGATATCTCACCTCAAACCCATATTTCTCATTTCGGTACGTTTTCCATGTGGAGATGTCAATATTACCACGAGTCACGCCGGAAATCTGTCGCCGCACGGTAATGGGGGGAGAATTCTCATACTCCACCCTATTACCCTGCCACTCCAACCAATATGCCGCACTGCTGGCGATGAGCGTGACGAGGAGAATGGCGAGATAGGAATTGAGTGTTCGGCGAAGGGTCATAAAAAAGATAACGAACTATTCCGGCGGCAAGGCATACTATTCATGCTCACTCTGGATTTTTCCACCCAAGGTACGGAGTTCGGCAAGGAACGCCGCACCCTGGTCTTTTGCCGCGAAAATGTCCGTTGGACCCGATCCTGGAGGAATGCCGTGCCAGCGGTAGTCAAACTCTATCTCCTCTATCCCCTTGCCCGGAATCGTGTGGGCGATGATCACGGTCGGCTTCTCGTAAATCGCATGCGCCTCCTCGCACGCGTCAACAAACTGCTCAATATTGTGCCCGTCCACTTCCAGCACATGCCAGTTAAACGCCTCGTACTTTGCTCGCAGGGACTCAAGCGGCATGACATTCTCCGTGATGCCATTTATCTGAATGTTGTTGCGGTCAATGATACCCGTGAGGTTAGAAAGTTTATTCGCCGCGGCAAACATGACCGACTCCCAGATATTCCCCGCGTCATGCTCGGCATCCGACATCGCGCAGTAAACGCGAAACTTCTTGCCGTCCATCCGCGCGCCGTAGGCAACTCCCGCCGCCTGTCCTAATCCCGAACCAAGCGGCCCGGAGGTTGACTCAACGCCGGGAAGTTTTTCTCTCTCCGGGTGCCCTTGCAAGCGCGTACCGAATTTGCGGAGTGTCTTTAATTCTTCAATGGGAAAATACCCCGCGTGAGCCATCGTCGCGTAACGGATAGGACAGATATGACCGTTGGAGAGAAACAATCTATCTCGCTCTGACCATTCTGGATTTTTCGGATCATGTTTCAAAACATGAAAATACAGCGCGGTAAAAATATCCGCCATGCCTAAAGGCCCTGCTGTGTGCCCCGACCCCGCGGCAATGAGCATTTCAATTAAACTCTTTCGTATCTCGTTTGCTTTGACCTCCAACTCCTTCACCTTCTCGTCGTGTATATAGTGGGACATATATGATTTAGAAAAATGAATTGTCCTTACAATAAATACATATCCTACAATTATTCTCTCACATATTTCGGTACTCTCAATACTGACGAGGTCATAAGTACCTTTCCTTTACCATCCTGCGCCTCAAAACGATAATAAAGATCCCGAAGCGTTCCATCAACTCTATCTACGCCTCCGTGAGAACCCTCCAGTATTTGAGCATCAAAGTCAAATATTTGTTTCCATGGACCGTTCAAACTATCAGCCCGGAACATAATCAGATGTTTCGTCTCCGTCGGGTAATCCGCCCACTGCACATAGACATAGTCCCCTTCATTTGTCCCCCAGAGATTTCTGTCATCAGTTTGAACAGTTACCGATGAAACTGTTCTTACTTCGGCAAGATCGGAATAAACGGAAATCGCATCATAATAGTTATCTCTGTTTCGCACCCTATAGCTAATCCGGAAAAAAAGCGTCTGACCCGGTTTTGTAGCTTTTACAAGAACACGAACCGTAAATATCCCGTCACCAGATTTTACATCTCCGTTCTTTCCATCATCACGCAATGGACCAGTTCCGTTTCGAGAAGAGATGGATTCCAACTGTTCTACCATTAGATCACCCTTCAATAACTCAGGATGCCTGATGGGAACCGTTACGGTAAGAAGCGTTTCATCCTGTGCCACTATTATTGATGGTTGGATTGTAGGCTTAGCAAGAAGCAGATAAGCGGACGGTATTGGTTCGTGAATAATTTGTGTTGAAGAACCAAGCTCCGCGGGAGGTATGTTCTCTATGTTCAACCTGCCATACACCACCCCCAACCAAAATCCTCCAACAAGCGACACAACATACACTACCAGTGCCAGCACCTTTGAGTACCAAGTTACCTCATGCCACTTGATTTGCATAAAATTTCTACAATACACCACTAACTCTCCTCACATGCTCAAGTAATGTCGCGGTGTATCCCGCTTCATTGTTCACCATCAAAGAACATCGGAGGGATTGAGCCGTTGCACATCGGTACGATCAAAATCACGGTCAAAACTGATCAGGCGAGCATTCAGTTTTTTGGCAACGAAATACTGCAGAGCGTCATCAAAATCCAAACCAATCTTGCGCATAAGCATGACGACCCGTTGTTCTTCTTCGGCGGTTGTCTGATACACCGCCAATCCCTGCGCATGGAGAACCCGACTCAAAAACTGCTGGAGCAATCTGATGTGTTGCTGGCGGTCCAAAATAACCTCAATACTATGGAGAGAAAAACTAGTGATATACGCCTTGAGCTTTCCCTGTTCCACTTTTTGCATGAGGCGTACGCTTTCGTCTTTGCGCTCCTGTTTAAGCAGAAATTCAAGAAAGATATTTGTATCTATCAGGAGTGTTTGCGACTCGTTCGTTTGCTCCATATTTCCGGAACCATATGCTGTACCTCAACTGATGTTTTACCTTTAAACTCTTCCACATCGCTCAACGCTCCTACCAAATCGGCAAAACTCTCCTCCGTAGCTACGGAGGATCGTTTTTTAGGCGGGATATTTGACAACTCGTCCAAGCGCCGCTTGGCTGTCTTTAATTCGCGATATTCTTTTTTCGTAATCGTGACCGTATTCATGGCAATATTTTATCCCAGATCCTCGTTCTTCGCAACTCTCCTCACATGCTCAACAAGCGTTGCGGTATAGCCGGCTTCATTGTCATACCAGGAAAAAATAGTGACAAGATTGCCGTCCAACACTTTCGTCATTTGGGTATCAATAATCGCGCCGTACGGCTCGCCTATGATATCGGTGGAAACGAGCGGATCATCGCTTACTTTAAGTGTTTTTTCCCAACGAGGTTTCTTGGCGGCATCGCGGAAAATCTGGTTAACAGAATCGGGCGTTGCTGTTTTTTCTATTAAAACAGAAACGATGCTCAACGAGCCGGTAATCGTAGGGACGCGCACGGCTGTTGCGTCAAACTTTCCTCTCAAGGCGGGCAATACCTGAATGACCGCCTCGGCGGCGCCAGTCGTAGAGGGAACGATATTCACGGCGGCGGCACGACCGCGGCGCGGGTCTTTGCTATCAGGCCCGTCCACTAATTTTTGCGTTGCGGTGTAGCCGTGCACCGTTACCATCGTCGCTTTTTGAATGCCAAGCGAGTCCGCCACTATCGCGAGAACCGGCGCTACTGAATTAGTAGTGCATGAGGCGTTAGCCGTCATGGCGGGCGGACTTGCAAACAGATCGTCATTCACACCCACAAGTATCGTCGCGATGTCGCCCGTCGCCGGCGCAGTAATAACAACGCGCTTAGCTCCCGCATCCAGATGACTTTTCGCCTTATCCCCGGAGGTAAAAAATCCCGTTGACTCAACCACCGCATCTATCTGCATGTCGCGCCACGGCAATTTTGCCGGATCTTTCTCGGCGCATACTTTAACTTCTTTGCCGTCCACCCTCAACCATCCCTCGCCCGACTCAACCGTGCGATCAAACTTCCCATATACGGAATCGTACTTGAGCAGATATGCGAGCGTCTTCGTATCGGTGAGATCGTTCACGGCAATAATTTCAAAATCCGGCAATCCGAACGCGGAGCGGAAAAACGCCCGTCCGATCCTCCCGAAACCGTTTATCGCGATGCGTGTTGTTTTCATACGAAGATTCTGTTAACGATAAGATTGACTCATGATTATTGAAATAAAAGTCAGCAAAAGCATACTACTTGCGATCCATAATCCAAATACTACACCGCGAACAATAAGAAACTGTTTACTTTTTCTAAAAAATAAATAAAGCAAATATTCAAATCCTAGGAAAACGAGAGTGGTTAATAAAAAAACCGCAACCGCGTCTTGTACACTTCCACGAGAACCAACATCAAGAAAGAGTGATCCGAATACTCCCAATCCTACACTTGCAAAAGTTCCTAATAGATAATCAACAGTAGCTCTCACGCGAGTCATATTAGAAGAATTTTATCACATCTTTATACGTTACGACAATCATGAGCACGATAAGCACGAAAAAGCCCACAGTGTGGATAATACCCTCCACGTGCGGATTCACGCGACTGCCTTTTATTTTTTCCACGAGTAAGAATAAAATCCGCCCGCCGTCCAGCGCGGGAATAGGAAGGAAGTTCAAAATACCAAGATTAAGCGAGAGCACCCCGAGGAATTGCAGGAAGTAACTCAAACCGAGCATGCGCGTGTCTTGCGCCAGAAAATAAATCCCCACCGGACCAGAAACTTCCAGTGGCGCGGCGGTGCGAACGAATATTTTTTTTACCAGTTCGGTAAGACCGACAGCCGTCGCCATCGTACCCCGCCATAATGTTTCTGCTCCCGCAATCGGCGCGCGATACCATAGGATACGCACGATGGTAATTCTATCAAGCGCGATACCGAGCGGTCCCTCACCGTCCGGATAACTCGTCCGCGGCGTTACACGCACTTCGCGAACCACATCGCCACGGCGCACCGCGAGTATAATTTCTTCACCTTTGTACGCATCGGCGAAGGTACGAATATCGGCGAGCTGCTCAACACGGAGTGAATGCCCATCCGCGGCGCGAAGTTCAAGAATCTGATCGCCAAACCGCAATCCTGCACGTTCCGCCGGAGAGCCAGGTGCTACCGTCGTAACGGAAACAGGCAGGGAGGTGTCATCCAGATCTCCGACACTCGGCACGCCCGCCGCCGCACCCACACTGAAAAAAATCCACGCGAGCAGGATGTTCATGAAAATACCAGCAAAGAGAATGGTAAAACGGACGCGTGCCGATCGTGCGGCAAAACTCGCGCCGTCGTTTTCGCCCTCGCCCTGCTCGCCGTAAATTTTTACAAATCCGCCGAGCGGGAGCGCGTTAAGCGAGTAGCGCACACCGCCGCGCATCCATGAGACGACACGCGGAGGAAAACCGAAACCGAATTCGTCAACACGCACGCCGAGCGCCCGCGCGGCATAAAAATGACCCCACTCGTGCACAAGAATGAGCACACTAACAAACAAAATGACCAGAAGAAGCGTCGACATAGAGAAAAGATAAGGCGAGTATAGCATGCCTATTTTTTATTCGCTAGCAAACTCCCGCATTAAAAGCACCAAATATTCCACATTGCCCGTCGTTCCGCGAATCGGCGAGCGCATCTTCCCCTGCACGCGCCACCCATTCTTTTCCACCCACCGCAAAAAATCGGCAAACATCTCCTCCCGCGCCACCTGCGAGACGACTACGCCGTTCTTGAGCAGTTTCGGATCGCGCGTTTCGTATTGCGGTTTAAACAGAACGACCACGCATCCGTCGGGCTTGAGCAGCGGCACGATGCTCGGCAAAATATTCCGCAACGATATCAATGAAACGTCGCTTACCGCCAAGTCAACCGCTTCGGGTAAAAGCGGCATCTTCCGCACATCCGTTTTTTCTTTTACCACCACCCGCGGGTCTTCGCGCAGTTTTAATGCAAGCTTGCCGTACGCCGTATCAATCGCATACACATGCACCGCTCCGCGCCGGAGTAAGACCTCGGTAAACCCGCCCGTCGCCGCACCGATATCCGCGCATATCATACCGGTCGGATCCAGCTGAAACTCATCCAGTGCACCGGCAAGCTTGAGCGCGCCGCGCCCGACATATTGATCGGCAATGCGCCACACCTCCACCCGCGCGTCTTTCATGATAAGCATCGCAGGCGAGACGGCTTTCTGACCGTTTACCCTCACGCGCCCTTCGGTAACCAAAACAAACGCCGCCAGCCGGTCAACCGCATCTCCTTTTTGCATCAAAAACTCATCAAGCCGTATTTTTTTCATCATCGTGCGGATACCCGCCGCACAAACAATACAACCGCTCCCATAAAAAAAAGTAGCGCCGAAACGCTACCTGCCAAATCTCTTTTTTCCTCCTTAACAAGTTATGCTACGATCGTAGCATAACTTGTTAAGGGCTTTTTCCTGAACTAAGCCCCACTCACTGAAAGAACCGGGGAAAGCGATGGAGAAAAGGACACGCCAGGGGCCTATGCCGCAACAATCCTTCAACCGATGAAAAATTACTGGGGCATAAGCCCTGTGAATCGCGCGCGGACGCCTCCTGCTCTAAAAACGAGCAAAGGTGCTAGACCCGTCCCCTTATAATTTTCGTAACGAGATTTCTAGATTTCGAGCGAGACGCAGGAAAAATTATGAGGCATATACGGAGTATATGTTGAATAATTTTTACAAAGTCGTAGCCGAAATCTGGGAATCGTAGTAGAAAAATTATGAGGGAACAGGTCTATAATCCGCCCGACTCCCGAAGATACGACTCACGGCAACCAAACCGGGGTTACGCGCATTGGTTGTTCCACTGATGTGGAAAAGGGTCAGTATGCCAAAGGCACCGTTCCCGTTGCAACCATGCGAGTCCCGAGACCCAGCCACCATCGCATCTCTTCTCTCCTCCATCGCTCTTCCAACTTCTTTCGATTTTTATCCCTCCTCTGAACCAACCTCGTTTGAGATTAATTCGGATAAGGGGTGGAGAGTGTGCAAAAATGCATATCTCCACGCCTACTGTTTGAGTCAAGGGTAAAACCTTGTAACGACACCTTGACTCGTTAAACCTGTGCACGCTCGCTACTGCGTGCGGAAAAACTTGATCAATTTTTATCTACCTCCTTTCTTTGTTGCCGACAATCGCACCCCTCGCACACGAAGTGCCCGGGCAAGACCCTCCCCGCGGCACAACATGCAGAACATGTCCAGTGGGGGTTGTGGTCGTGGGACACTGGTTCCCCGAATATCTCGGGGCACTTTCCTTGGGCGCAATCCAGATTCCCGTGCCCGTACATCTCTACTTGTGCTTCCATTTCCTTACCTCGCTGAAGTTAAGAAGGCGATCCAGTTGTAAAGAACTTATTTTTACCTTTACAAGCACATGATAGCATATATAATATATCTTGTCAAGTTTTCGGCGTGATTATAACAGAAAAACCCTTAGGTAAAGGGTTTTTGAGGGGGTTTGCTTTTTGGGGAGAGGCCATTCCATTCATTCAGACCGGGTTCTAAAATCTGACGGGATTGCCACGCCCCTAGAACGGGGCTCGCAATGACGCTCTCTCTTCCTCGCCATGCCGAGCAAAGCGACTGCCAGTAGGCGTCCCGTGAGGGAGGAATCCCGCTAGTTTTGAGTATGCTGAAATCGTACGGGATCCTTCGTCCGCCCAGGGCGCCACGCCCGCCGGCGGGCGGGGACTCTGGATGACGAAAGGGGGACAGATTGCTTCGCTTGTAATGACAGATGTTATAGTGTTTACACCGTCATGATTTCTTTTTCTTTGCGGGAGGTGACATCTTCTATTTTTGCATTCGCCTCGTCTATTGTTTTTTGGACGGCGTCACGAGCGCGGAATTTTTCATCCTCACTGATCTCTTTATTTTTCTCGCGGCGGTCAACGGCACGCAGACCGTCTTCTCGCTCTTTGCGAACGGCAATGCGCGCCTCTTCCGTGTAGCGACCGAGTACCTTTGCCAATTCGCGACGCCGCTCTTCCGTGAGCGCGGGAACGGCAAGACGAATCACATCGCGGTCGGCGATAGGGTTCATGCCCAAGGACGAGGACTGAATGGCATGCTCAATGGACTGAATGGCATTTTTGTCCCACGGTTGGATGACGATGGTGCGCGCTTCGGGAGTTGAGATCGCCGCAATCGCCTTAAGCGGCGTTGGCGTGCCGTAATAATCAACTATCAAGTCCTCAACAAGAGCCGACGAGGCGCGCCCCGTGCGAAGCGAGTTGATTTCGGTTTTCAGGCGCTCGCAAATTTTTTCCAAAGATTCTTTGAGTTCGTTGGGCATGGGAATAGGATTATTACTAACCACCGAAGATACCGAAAAACGTTTTTGACTGACCAGGATGCGGGACGATCGCCCGCACACGCAACGTCGTAGGAAACGTACTCGCGTTCCACGCGATCCCTCCGTCGGTGCTCTTATAGAGTTGAGTGCCGGCACCGACATACAGCGTGTTGGCATCGGTCGGATTCACGGCAACCGCGTCAATAGGCAGAATGGTGGGTGGAATCAAAACCTTAATGCGCGCCCATGAGCCGCCGCCGTCATCGGAACGGAAGAGGCCGTCCGAAAGCCCCAGATACAGTCGTCCAACAATACTGGGATCTTTCAGAAAAGCGCTGATGGTACGGACGCGCAGATTGGTAATGCTGAAGGGATTTAAAAAACCCGGCTGTACCGGCTCCCCTTTTCCTCCCGCGTCAATTTGTGCGAGTCCGTCCTCAAGATTCGTAAACGAGACGCCGGCATCGCGCGTACGAAATATCGTTCCCTTGTCCGTAACGACAAAATAAGAACCTGAAACCGACGGCTCAATGGCAAGCGCGACGAGCGGATCATCAAACCAGCGCACGACACGCCATGTAGCTCCTCCGTCTTCGGACTCCAGCATGCCGCCCTGACCCGTTGTAATCCGTACATGATCGGCACTCGCCGGATTCACCCACAGATCGGAAACGTTCAGATTGTCGGCCGAAACGAAATATACCTCGCGAAAATGCCGCCCCTCGTCGTCACTCCGCACCACCCGCCCCCGCTTATCTTGAAAAATCGCCGCATACACAATGGAAGAACTTGCCGCACTCATGGCGACACGGAATACATCGGCTGTCGGTTTGAGCACGCCCGCCTCGTCGTAAACGAGCGTCCAACTGTCGCCATTCTTCTCGCTCTTCCACAACCCCGCCCCGCGCGTACCAAGATATAAAACTTCGGAACGGCGCGGATTATAAACAAGGGTAGTCAGACGCGTTGGGAATGTGGTACCCGTCGCGTCCGTGCGCGATACTCCCTCCCACGACACACCCCCGTCGCGCGAACGAAGCAAGGGCTCACTCCCTACTTTCGGCTGACCCGATGTTGAGGTCTGGTTTCTCTTAAAAATATCAACCCCGCCGATGCGAAGCACCAGCGGCAGAACGATCACCAGCCACACCCCAAGGGCAACGACGAAAAGAATAATTTGTTTTCCCATATCTATAGGATTTACCCATTTTTATCTTTATCCCGTCATTCCGAGCGGAGCGACTGCCAGCAGGCGTCCCGTGAGGGGGGAATCCCGTTAAGGTTCAGTCCCCACAAGGGGGATACTAGCTATATACTGAAATCGCACGGGATCCTTCGTCCGCCCTGGGCGCCACGCCCGCCGGCGGGCGGGGACTCTGGATGACGAATGAAACGAGACGACTCTGTAGGAGTTATCGCCCCACCGCTTCCAAAAGGATGACATCCAGCACCAACCGCGGATTAGCATTCGTGGTCGCGAGGGTTGTGGCAAGTATATCAACTTTTTTAATTTTCCGCACGAGTGACTTGTACTCTGTGTTATTACCCGTTGTCTTCAGCCGCACATGGAGCTCACGCCATACCTCGTCAAGAATCGCCCACTCTTCCGTCCCGTCTCCCGCGACACCCAGAGACAGTGCCAGCGCCTCTACCCCGTCATGCCCCGAGAGCACCGCTCGCACTCGCTCGCGCCGCGCCACCGCATCAGCCAATTTTTGCCGGTCTTGAATAAACGCAAGCGCACGCCCCGGACACCCGTCGGATAAAAGCGTCATTGTCTCTTGATCCGCATTGGAAATACCCTTTTCTACGAGACACGCGCGTATGACCCTATCGGCAACCGGAAGAAAACGCACCACCTCCGCGCGCGAAGCGATCGTCGGCAGAACAAGCTCGGGATGCGCCGTGATAAGTAGAAACACTACGCGCTCGCCCGGCTCTTCCAGTAATTTCAATATGCCGTTTGCCGCCTCACCACTCATCATCTCGGCTTCGTCAATTAACGCGATGCGCCACTCACCTGCGCGCGGTGCGAAAGAAAAGCGGCGGCGCACCTCGTGAATATCGTCAAGGGAAATTTTCGTGCGGCTCTCTTCTTTTCTGGGAGGAACGAGCGCATGCGCGACATCCAGCACGAGTACGCTTGGGTGCGTCTCCGCCTCAACGGCGCGGCACGCGACACATGCGCCGCATCCGCCAAACTCCACAGGAGAAGTGGTACAGAGCAATGCACGGGCAAAATGTCTGGCAATTGTCCGTTTTCCTATGCTATCAGGACCGGTAAAAAGATACGCATGCGCCGCGCGCCCGTTTTTGAGCACCCGTTCCAGATACCGCACTTTCCGTTCGTGTCCGATGATCATGACAATTTTTTCAGTTTCTTGGGAATAGAGGCATATTCAAACTGATGCGTTTCATGTGTTTTCTATGCTCAAGCGGAGGAATCCGATGTCTTCAAAACACTTGCGCATTGCACCAACATGGTTCCCGCCCAAAGCGGGATGGCGCAATGCGCGTGAAGCGAAAATCTCGCTGGAGATTTTCGCTGTTTTTGAAGACATTGGATTCCGGAGCGCTACCGCTTACTCATAATGCTCCGTTTGTAGACATCCAAGTGGTCAAGCGCGATGCCTGTACCTTTCGCAACGCACAAAAGCGCGTCGTCCGCGACGTGCGCCGGCACGCCCGTCTCCTGAAATACGAGCTCGTCAATATTGCGTAGAAGCGCACCGCCGCCCGTCAGCACAATACCCCTATCCATGATGTCGGCGGCAAGTTCGGGAGGCGTCTCGTGTAAGACGGACTTGATTGCACGAATGACCTCATCCAATTCATCCGCAATCGCCGCCGTCACCTCCGCCGAGCGAATTTCTATCGTCTTGGGCAGACCGCTCATAAGATCGCGTCCTTTTATTTCCACACGCAGGGACTCATCATCCACTGGCACGGCCGATCCAACTCTTATTTTAATGTCCTCCGCCGTGCGATCGCCAATGGCAAGATTGTAGTGGCGCTTGATATAGTCGGTAATCGCCGCGTCAAACTTATTGCCCGCAACCTTCACTGAAGTCGCCGTCACGATACCGCCAAGCGAGATCACGGCTATATCGGCTGTTCCTCCGCCGATATCCACAATCATGTGCCCCGCCGGTTCATTAATAGGCACGCCCGCGCCGATCGCCGCAAGTACCGGCTCTTTGACGACATACGCCGCGCGCGCGCCCGCCTGCACCGTCGCCTCAATAACTGCACGCCGCTCGGTTGAGGTAACCCCCGCCGGAGCCGAGACCATTACCTCGGGACGCAAAAAACGCACACTCCCGCATGCTTTATTAATAAAATAGCGTAACATCGCCTCGGTGATGCGATAATCGGCGATCACGCCGTCGCGGAGCGGCCGGTAGGCGATAATCGTCTCGGGCGTGCGCCCTATCATCTCGCGCGCTTCGTTACCCACCGCCAAAACGCGATTGTCGTGCTGGGACACAGCAACCACGGAGGGCTCATTTACCACGACGCCTTTTTTGGAAACAAACACAAGTGTATTGGCTGTTCCCAAATCAATACCAAGCTTGCGGATAAACATAAGAAAGGAGTTGAGGGTGGAAGAATAGGGAATGGAGCAGGAACAAAGAATAAACCGGCATTTTTTTATTTTCTCATAATATCAGCCCCGAGGGCGCGGAGCCGCTCGTCAAGTTTCGCATACCCGCGGTCAATATGACCGATACCGGAAATGACCGATTCACCTTCCGCCGCAAGCGCCGCAATCATATGCGCCATGCCGGCGCGCAGGTCGGGTACCGTGATCGCGGCGCCAGACAGTTTCGTCGGTCCGGTAATGCGTGCGCTGTGGTTATAGGTCGCGCCGTCAAAGCGACACCGCTCACCACCCAGACACTCGTCCGTCACGGTAATATTCGCACCCATGTGACAGAGATCCTTCACATAACCGAATCGGTCGTCATATACCGTCTCGTGTATAATGGAAGCGCCCTCGGCTTGCGTCAAGAGAACGCAGAACGGCTGCTGCCAATCGGTCATAAACCCCGGGTGTGGCGCCGTTTGAATGGTCATCCTGCGATACGGTCGGCGCCCAAAAAAACGAACCCCGTCCTCGCGCACCTCGCACGTCCCACCAAGTGCGCACACCGCCTCAAAAAATGCCTGCATGCCATTCGCGGAAGCATCTCGTATAAAAATATCCCCATCGGTTGCCAACGCCGCGGTCGCAAACGAGACCACCTCGTTGCGGTCGGGCATCACGCGCGCCGAAACGCCTCCAAGCCGCTCCACACCGTATATCTCAATTTCACGTCGCACTTCGTCCGCCCGAATATCCGCCCCCATGGCGCGAAGCATACCGATAAGATTCATTATCTCCGGCTCCGTGGCAGCATTATGAATAGTCGTCGTCCCTTTGGCGAGCACGCCCGTCAGGAGCACACTCTCCGTCGCACCTACCGAAGGAAAGGGGAAGACGAGGTCGGCACCGTGAATTTCCTCGGCTTCCGCGTAATACGAATGCGCGCGACGTTCAATGCGTACGCCCATCCGATTCAGCGCCTCCAGATGAAAATTAATCGGCCGGTGACCGATGGGGCATCCACCGAGCACCGGCACCTCGGCAAAACCTTTGCGGTGCAAGAGCGGACCCAGCGCCAAAATGGGAATGCGATTTTTGCGCGAGAGCTCCGGCACGACCGAGGTCGCGATCTCGGGCGTGCTTATTTCCCAACGGCTTCCCTCCGCCCCGCTCATACGACTCCCGATCCGCTCGCACAACTCCCGCGTGATATCCGTCTCGCCCGAGAGCGGTATATTTTCCAAAACGCAGGGCTCACGCGTAAGAAGCGAAGCGACCATCATTTTGGTCGCCGCATTTTTTGAGCCATAGACGACGGTCTCGCCTTCCAGCTGCCGCCCGCCGCGAATAATAAATCGTCCTTCAGACATACTATACTGCCGTGAAAAAAGAAAAAAATACCACTGTTCAAATAGCGCATCTTCTGCTATGATGCGGGAGAAGAAACGGCGCGTACCGATACGCGTTGTTTTATTCCCGCAGACCCCGCTCCGGTAAAACCGATAACCTCTCGCAACGAAGAGTAATTTTACAATCGCCACCAAAACACTGTCCGTAACGCAACCGTACTATGCAATACCTATCATGACAAGAGCACTGCGACGACTCATCCTCTATGGTCTCATTGTTGTTTTCCTCATTGTGGGACCTTTTTTAATCGCCTACTCTCTCGGCTACACGCTCAACCTCAAGGAGGGCGCTGTGGAAAGAACGGGTGGTATTTTTATCAGCGCGACAATACCGAATGTCGCTGTTTTTCTTGACGGCACACTCGTGAAAGAAACATCATTCCTCGCGGGCGCAGTATTCTTGACCAAGATTCCGCCGGGAATCCACCTTGTCCGTGTTGAGAAAAAAGGATATCTGCCATGGTCAAAAACTGTTACCGTCCAACCGCAAGTCGTGACCGAATTCCGCAATGTGCTCCTCATTCCCGGCACTATTCTCATGACACCGGCAACACCAGCCCAGATCAAGCTCATTACCGCCATCCGTGCTCTCCCCGCCCCTCCCATCACTCGTGTCTCTTCCAACAATGTGATCACACACGACGTCGAGCCAAAACAGCCAACATTCCGTCTCAATGCAAGTCGTACGCTCTTGCAGGAAGGAGCTGGCACGCCTAAAACGATCGCTAAAAATATCCACTCGTTCGGCACGCGTGACGGTGTCGCGCTCTTCATTGATCAAAACGGTTTTCTTGACCGTTACGACCAGACGGATGGCATGACGCACATTCTCGGCCGCCCGGGATTTTTTCTGGATGCACAGCCAGCTCGTTTCTTTTATGCGCCCGGAGGCCAAACGGTCATACTGGACAGTGCCGGAGGTATGTTCCTCCTTGATACCGCCGACACTATCACCTCCGTCACCGGCGAGGTGCGCGACCTCTCCTTTTCGCCCAACGGTACCAAAGCCCTGATTGTTAAAGACGATCGCATAGAAATATTCTGGCTGACAAATCACACGCGCCAACCCTTCCAAAAGCCAGGGAGTCGCGACACCTTTGATCCCCTGGCTGACCCCATTAAACAGGCGCAGTGGTACTATGCCGATACGGATCACGTCTTCATCCGTACTTCGGCTGAAGTGCTTATGAGCGAACTGGATGCCCGCGGCGGACGCAATATGCGGACCGTCGTGAACGGCAAAACCGATGCGATTCTTACCCTACCCGACTTACCTCATACTCTTTTTTATCAACAGAACAAAAATTGGTTTACGATTGAGTGGTAGCCGTTTAAACGATACATGTTCACTGGGAAGAGACCTCCGACTAGGGTCTGCACAAGTTCCACTGCATCGTGGACTCAATCAGTGAATCCACGATGCAGTGGACGGATACAACCTCTTTCAATAACTACCGGCGTTGGTGTATACTTGCAGGAAGCATATGATTCGCCGGAAAAAACTTCCTCACGGGCGCTCTGGCCGGTACGCTCATCATCTCCGCCTCCGCGGCATGTGCCACGACACGACAGGTTTCAGTTCCCACGGAAAGCGGCGTGGCGACAATCACCCCTTACGGACAAAGTGGCATCACGGTGTATTCGCAAACGGAAAACGAAAGCTCTGCGCCGCCTGGCGGCATCACGGAGGGGTGGTCGTCTCCTTCGTACTATTATTATACCGGTAATACCCAGCATACCCCTATGATGAATTTGGATTATTACGGGTCGCCCTTCTTCGGTGTTTTCGGTCTCGTCATGATGATCCTCTGGTGGGTCGTCATCATCTGGGCTGTCGTCGCTTTTATCCGCTGGCTCGGCGGCATGTGCCCCCAACATGGTAGCCATCACGGTGGTAGCCACGGCGGCGACCACTCTGCCATGGAGATATTGAGAACACGTTACGCCAAGGGAGAAATCGACCGGCGCGAGTTTGAGGAAAAGAAAACTGATTTGGTCTGATACGCTCAATCTTACGGCATTGAACCGATACACTTCTTGAGTAAGAATCAAAAAACCGCTATTCGGCGGTTTTTTGATGGGATCCGGCTTTCTACCCAACCCCGAAAGATTGAACGGCTGTCCCCTTACGGTTTCCGCCTTCGATAACCGGATCCCATCTCATTCTACCATATCAATGGATCCTACTGCAAATCTACGCTTTAGATAATAAAAACTGTTACCCAAACAGGAGCGGTTAGATAGTAATTCCTGTTACCGTAGCCATATATGAACATGGCTACAAAACAAGAGATTTTTAAGGAAAAGTTGGGTGAGTATCTTGCGGTACGGACAAAAA
>JAUYPE010000008.1 GCA_030697705.1 bacterium
CGCAGACATCAATCGCTTGAGTACCGGACGCCTGCCGATGTATATTTCAAGAAGTCGTAATCAAAACAATTATTCATTTTTTCAAGTTTCGCCGCCGAAGTTATCCGCATTTACCTGTCTAGACAAACCAGACCACCTTAATCATACCCTTTACGGCATAAATAAAAAGCCCCGCATCCATGCGAGTACAAACGACCAAATCCCACCCACCAAAGCAGTCATCACAGCAGTTTTTTAAACTCACTATCAGTCAATCCCGCATCGCGAATAATGGACTTGAGTGTGTAGGGATTGAGACGAGTATGACGAGGAATAACAACCTTCATCTTTCCATCTGTCATACCGGTATGCCTGCTTCCCATGCTTTTCACCACCCAAAAGCCCGCTTTCATAAAAACTCTGACGGCACGCGCATGAGAAACATCGGTAAAGAGCATGTGGGCTAGGAAGCCAAACTCACCTCAACCTCCCGAATCTTTGCGCCTTTCAGTAAAGTACCATCCATGGTCAAATAAGTTCTAATGGCATCTTTAATGTTTACCAGTGCCTCCCGCTCACTCTCTCCTTGGCTATGGCACCCGGGCAACGCCGGCACAGAAACGCTATAACCATATTCATTTTTCTGTATAATAGTAAGATATTTCATGGATATTTTGATTGGAAAATTACCTCATGCCGTACCATCTGATCATCTACATGCAATGTGATGGCATCTCTGATATTCTCCATCGCCTCCTCATAGGTCTCTCCTTGGCTATAACACCCCTGCAACTCCGGACAACGCACAAAATACCCGTGCTCATCCTGCTCAATAATGACAGAAAAATGATACGTACTCATAGCAAAATAATAGCATGGTACACAAGAAAATCAACTACAGCAGAGCGTGGTAGGTGCGGTGTATGATCGCGTGCGAATCAATGAGAACGACGATTTTCATAACACCACCATCATACCCTTTACGGCATAAATAAAAAGCCCCGCGCTGGCAGCAGGGGTGCGAAATATCATGGCGAGAAGATGAAGAGATTTATACCTTTCCCGCAAGGCATTCTTTTATTTTCTCCACCACTTTACTCAAATCCCAATCGGCTTTGACGAGGTAGTACGCTGGTTCGTTTTTTGTAATCGCATTCATGATCTTCTCCTCGCTTGCCGACAAGTTGGTCAATAGTATCACGGGGACATTCTTCCCGTACAAATCCGTTTCCCGCAAGGTATTCATCATCGTCAGACCGTCCATGATCGGCATGAGAATATCAAGCAGGATGAGGTTTGGTTTTTCGCGAAGCGCCAACGCCAAGCCGTCCATGCCGTTTCCCGCCGTGAGGACGGAGAAGCCGCCGTCACGCAACTCATCCGCATATACCTTGCGGATTACCTCCTCGTCTTCCACGATCAAGATTACGGTTTTTTTGTTTTCAGTCATCGTGTGGGTATTATACCACCGCCAATACTACCCGCCAATGGACTTTTTTCTCCAGAGTGCATCCTCATGCCGGTCATGGGAATGGTTACATAAAATACCGATCCTTCGTTTTCACGCGACGCGAACCATATAGACCCGCAGGTATGGTCAAGGATGGACCTTACAATATAAAGTCCAAGACCCGTTCCGTCAGCATGTTTTTCTCTAGCGTTATCGGCTCTAAAAAACTTAGTAAAAACCCTGCTCTGCTGGTCGTGAGGAATGCCGTAGCCAGTATCGGCTATACTAATCGCAAAACAACGTTCTTCTAAGATCTTCTCTCCCAGCACATGCCCCTTATCCATCACCGCGCACTCAACCCGCAGATCGCCTCCTTCCGGCGTATAGTATATGGCGTTCGTGACGAGATTATTGATAACTATGCGGAAGAGCGGCTCGTCGAGCATTAACACGGCGCCCTCTTCCGGAATCGTTATGGTGAGGCGCAGTTGTTTCTTATCAATCATGGGTTTCAATTCATCAAGAATACTCCGCACGACGGCGGAGGCGTCTTTCTCGCTTACCTGAACGGTAAATGCTCCGACCTCAATGCGCGATATGTCCAATAGTGCGTTTACCAAATCTATCATCCGCTGGTTTGAGGAGCGTATATCGCCGAAGTATTCCCGCTGTTTTTCCGTGAGCGTTCCCACCTTGCCGCCAAGCAACCGTTCGGTAAGTAACTTAATGGCAGTCGGCGGCGTCTTGAGTTGGTGGGATGCGAGGGAGATGAATTCGCTTTTTGCCTTATCAATTTCTTTTTCTTTGGTGACATCCCGAAAGACCTCAACCACTCCGACAATCTTCCTGTCAAGGATAATGGGCGTTGTGGTAATCGCTATAGGTAACCCTGTTTTGTCTTTGCGTACATAATAATAGATGCCGCGCGTAGTAGTAGTAGTAGTAGTAGTAGTAGTAGTAGTAGTAGTCAAAGCCACGCTTATGGGATGATTTTCTAATGGGATAGCCACTCCTTTTTCGTCTTCCATAACAAGGACGGTAGAAAAAACTCTTCCAACGACTTCTTCACTTTTTATGCCAAACAACTCTTCGGTTGTTCTATTAATAAGCGTAATAACTCCTTTTTCATCAGTAACAAGAAGCCCGTCACCTATGGACAATAAAACCGCCACCTCCTTTGCCCGCGCTATCTCCACTTCTTTGACCCGTTCCGCAAGCTCTCCTGTCCGTTCGGTTACTTTAACCTCAAGCGTGTTTGTGTACTCGGCAAGCTTTTGCTCAAGCTCCTTTCTTATCGTGATATCCTCCATGGCAAGTATGATCAATTGCACCGTATCTATCTGACTGGCATTGATCCGTATCGTTTTTTCTCCGATTGTTTGGAAATTATGCCGTACCTCATAATCTTTTACTGTTTTTTTCTCTGGCAAAATTTCTTCAAGTAATCTTCGCAACGCCGATATGTTCCACTGACCGTTTCCCAGATCATAAAGAAGTATATTCTCCGTTTGTGCAGGCGTCACCCGAAAGTTTTTATAGAAAGTCGGGTTCGCTGAAATCACCCTGAGATCCGCGTCAAGAATTAAAAAAGGTTCCGTGGCAACCTCCACTAATGTCTTCATGTAGTGCAAAGCTGTCTCTTTTGACTCCCCTTTTTTTTGATCCGTCTTAACCTTATTACTCTTCATATTTTCAGTGTTTTATTTTTATAAGCGTACTCTCGACCTTTAAAAATTATCTTGAATTATTATACCACAATTCCTTATTTATAAGGAAACTCCGTATAGATTAGCGCGTGCTCCACCGTGCGAAGACGGCGGTGGAGAGGAGGTGTCGTGCGCTTTGTTCGCGGAGAGCCATTTCACCGGATTCTAGTATGCCGTTATTACCCGCCATCATGTCGGCAAGCGCGTAGTGAGCACTCACGGACGAGATGCGCGTTGCGTAACACGTAAGGATAGTGAAAAGAGGCGTTGGTGAAGTAAGCGCACTGCACGCGGTAAGAAGGCGGGGCAGATTTTCATGAATATTCCATACCTCACCCTTGGGACCACGACCGAATTTGGGCGGATCTATAATAAACCCGTCATACTTCGCACCCCTGCGCACTTCGCGTTGCACGAACTTCATCGCGTCGTCCTCTATCCATCGGATGGGCCTATCTTCCAGACCTGATATTTTTTGATTTTCCCGCGCCCATGCAATTATTTTCTTGGACGCGTCAACATGCGTCACCTCCGCGCCCGCCGCCGCGCACACGAGCGAGGCGATGCCGGTGTACCCAAAAAGGTTGAGAATTTTCACCGGACGATGTGCTTCAATAATAATCTTCTTCATCCACGCCCAGTGCGGCGCATGTTCGGGAAAAACACCAAGATGTCGAAAAGGTGTCGCGGCGGCAAAAAATTTCACCTCATTATTATTCCACCCCATCTCCCACCGCGACGGGAGTTCTTTTTTGAAATACCATCGGCCGGTTTTTTCTTCTTCCGTTCCTGCACCCGAGGTAAAAACGCCGTCAGCGCGCGCCCATTCGTTTTCCGCCAAGGTGGAACACCACAGCGCCTGCGGTTCGGGACGGATGAATGTGTACGCGCCGAAGCGCTCCAGTTTTTTGCCGCCCCCGGAATCAACAAGCGCATAATCATCCCAACCCTCGGTTATGAGAAGGGACGAGGTGGGATCGCTTGAAACTTTTACTCTATCATGCTCACTCATACCTCTACCCTAGCGCATTGGGGCACTGTTGACGAGGGGGGGCATTCTAAGCGCGTCATCCACATGAATAATCCGTTCATCAGGATGGGTGCCGGTGGAAAACACGAGATGAAAGGCATGCGCGGGAAGTATTTTTTTAATGCGTGCCGCCCACTCAATGGCAATAATATTTTCTGCGTCCTTGCACATATCTGCAAAACCGAGTGCCCGCAGTTCATGCGGTTTGGCCAGACGATAGCAGTCAATATGAACGAGACGGCGAAAGCCGCTCCCCTTCCGACGCGGAAGAGGATAGATTTTCATAACCACAAAACTTGGACTCGTCACTCGTTCACGCACGCCAAGCGCATGAGCAAAGTCTTGTGTAAATGCCGTCTTACCGGAGCCAAGCTCGCCATCCATCGCCACAACCAACGCACCCTTGCCCCGCGGCAAGACGCCGATACTCGCGGCAAATATTCGCGCTATTTTTTTCGTTTCAGCCCGACTGCGGGAATGGATTTTTTGCACACATCCACACCCTACGCCAAAATGATTTTTTCCGCGAGGGGCCACAAAAAAATCCGCACGCTCATAAAAATGAGAATACGGCTTTACGATCAATTAATTTGATACCTATACTCAACGAATGGGAATCGCCCGCAACGGACTATGGCACAGCCCGCTCACCGCTTCGTAGACCGCATGACGTAGAGCGCCTTCAATCGTTCCATAGACGGAACGACCATAGACGCCATCTCCGCCGTCATACACGGAACTTCCCTCTCCCCACGCGAGAATCGTTCCCGTCTGCTCGTCAATCAATCGCACTCTGATGGAAATATTCCACGTATACTGCCAGACAACAAACGAACTGCTTGAGGGACGTCCAGCTGTCTTGGAGACTACCGCGCGAATATCGGCTTGAGATGTTTTTCCGGGCAGTCCGCCGATAACTGTAGCTTCGGAAAAGCGCGCCTGAAGCGCTGCCTCCGCATGGTACATAATCACACGGTCATTCGTATCGGACCCGCTATACCACAAGGAACTCGTCGCATCGGGGACCACAAGAACTTTTCTCTGCGCAAGATCCGGGGGGTCCTGGCACACTATGCGATATCGCGATCCTGATGCAACACACGCCGTGAGTAGCAAACTTCCCAGTAATAGTGAGAATAATCGAGTCGCACGAGATAGCTCCACTGCCAACTCCTTTCGGATATTGGTTGCCAAATAAAAACTCTTGTGGTACTAATTATACAGTATTTAATCGTTGAATGCAAGGTTGTCCATTGCACGCCTTGTGTTATGCACAGGCGCACCCGTTTGACGCAAGCGGGTAAGGGCGCTACGAATATGACTACTTTCCCTTCTTTGCCTGCATAAAAAGAAAATTAGATGCCTCCAACTACCGCCACAACACCACAGGAAAAAATCCGTGAGCTTTTGGAAAAAAGTGCCCTCGTCGGCATAGTACTGCCCGATGAATCAAATCTTGACACGCTCATCACCGCCGAGATTCTTTGCCGAATACTTGAAACGCGCGGCAAGACGGCGGGATTCCTCAACGCCCCGCGGCACAGAGAGGCATCACTTGAGACACCGCGGCTCTTGTGTGCTGTTCGGACCGCACACACGCTCGTCAAAGAATTCATCATCTCTCTGGATGCCACACGCTTCCCCGTCGCCCAACTCCGTTATGAAAAAACAGGTGAGCGACTTGATATTATTCTTTCACCGAAAAACGCGCCCGTCATGCGCGAAGGAATCTCGTTCCGCGAAGGGAGTGTGCGGTGCGATTGTATTATCGCCATCGGTATACCAACCCTTGAAGAGGTCACGCACCGGACCGCGGGAACGGCCGAGGTTGTTGCGGAAACGCCCGTGATCAATTTGGATAACACCGTGGAAAACAAAGGGTATGGCACTATCACCTTTATGATACCGCCCGACCGTGCGCTGGGAGAGGCGGCATACCGCATCGCCCAACAATGGCTGGGCACTCCGCCGGAGGGAGAGCTAGCAACACTCGCCCTCGCCGCCGTTATGTATAAGACCGACACCTTCCGTACCCAGGGGATCGCCCCGGAAATGCTATTGGCTGCATCGGAACTTATGCGTCGAGGAGCCGACCATCGCGCCGCGCTTGAGATGGCCACCGCATCGGATCCTTTTGATCTTATTCAATTATGCAGCCGCGCCGCCGTCCGCTCGAAACTCACCCAGGACGGCAAGATACTCTGGTCGTTTATCACCGGTGATGATTTCAAAAAAACAGGGCGATCGCCGCGCGATATCCCCAGCGTTTTGCGCCATCTGGAACAGCGCATGCCCGCGCATGAATTGCGTGTCGTCTTATGGCAAGACAGCGACGCGCATGAAATCATACGCACAACACTCGCCGGCGCACCCACGCACATGGACATCATCCGGTCGCGCATGCCAGCAACCGCAACCGCAAATCTTCTGACCATAACCGCATCGTTCACGTCGTTTCAAGAAGCGGAAGACGCCCTTACCGCCGCGCTTCACTCCCCCGATCTCCCGTCGGTCGCCCGCGAGGAGCTCTAACGCGCACATCGCTTATATTTGGCAGGGAGGCCGCAGGGAAAATTCATTTTCATTGCGACCGAGCGAACCAAATGAAAAAATGTTACGCCCCATGACATTTTTTATTTTTCTTCCGCACAACCGTATTGCCCGCATCGCACCTTTGTCCTACACTGGCAGTACGGTTATCAACACCTTTCCGCACATACAAAAACTCACACACGCACTCTTGGATCGTGAGCATATACGGTAAACACAATCTTCATTCATTTTTTAAATCTTCCCTCCCTGTGCCTGATTTCTCGGACGAAAAATCGCAGCGCAGCGTGACCCTCCTCCGCACCAAAGAAGAGGAGGAGAGTACGAAATTGCTCGCGGAGAATTATCATCTCCCCTACGCAGACCTGCTCATGTTCCCCATTGAACTAGACGCGCTTGCCGCCCTGCCGCACGACCGCGCCGAGGCGGGCGAGATGGCGGTCTTCCAGAGTGTCGGCAAAGAACTTAGAGTCGGCGTCCATAATCCCAACAAGGAAGAAACCAAGGCAGCTCTTAAACATCTGGAAGATGAGGGTTTTCACCTCGTCCGCTTCCTGGTCTCACATCGCAGTTTACGGCATGTGTGGGATTTGTATGCCAAAATACCTAAATTCAATACACTCACCTCCGGATCCATCCAGCTCTCCGAAGAACGTATCGCATTTTTGCGCGGACAGATTAAGCGTATCGCCCAGATAGGTCCGCTTATCGAGGAGGCGTTCCGTGCGCGCACCACTGACCTTTTGGAAATAATCATGGCGGGCGCTATGCGTATGGACGCCTCCGATGTTCATTTGGAGCCCACGGCTAGCGCGGTACGCATTCGTTATCGGCTGGACGGCGTCCTCCACGATACCGCATCGCTTCCGCTCAAACCCTACAAGTTCCTGCTTTCGCGCATCAAACTCGTCGCGGAAATGAAATTGAATATTCACGACCGCGCGCAGGACGGACGTTTTACCATCCATACAGACGGTGTGGATGTTGAAATCCGCGCCTCCGTCCTCCCGGGTCCGGACGGCGAAAACATTGTCCTGCGTATTTTGAATCCCCAGGCGCTTGATGTAAAATTTGAGGATCTTGGCATGCAGCCGTGGGTGCGCGAGGTTATGAATCGCGAACTCCGACGTCCCAACGGCATGATTATCACCACTGGTCCCACCGGATCGGGTAAGACGACGACGCTCTACACGATGCTCAAAAAAATCTATAACCCCGAGGTGAAGGTTATCACCCTGGAAGATCCGATTGAATACCATCTTCCCGGCATTGAGCAGACGCGCGTGGACCATGAAAAAGGTTATGACTTTCCCAAAGGGCTCCGCGCCATTGTGCGGCAGGATCCTGATGTTATACTCGTCGGGGAAATCCGCGACTTTGACACGGCCGACACCGCACTCAACGCCGCACTAACCGGTCACCTTGTTTTTTCAACCCTGCACACGAATAACGCCGCCGGCACGATCCCCCGCCTTATTAATCTCGGTGTCAAACCCGTCAGTATCGCCCCCGCGCTCAATGTTGCGATGGGCCAGCGGCTGGTGCGCAAACTCTGCGCCACGTGTAAAAACCCGATAGTACCTGACGAGAACCAGGTAAAATTGATTAGCGAAGAGTTAGGACACTTCCCTGCCGGCGTACCGACACCGCCGCGCGAACAATGGACGCTGTACACGCCATCACCCGAGGGGTGCGAGGAGTGTAATGAGATGAGTTATAAAGGTCGTATCGGCGTGTACGAGATTATTCTCATCGGTGATGCGCTTGAAAGTATTATCATGCACGAACCGTCCGAGGCGGAGATAAAAAAAATAGCCGCGGCAAGCGGGCAAATTACGATGCGACAAGACGGCATTTTGAAAGTCCTTGCCGGTATTACCGATATGAACGAGTTGGATCGTGTAATTGGAACGGACGAACGGATGGGTCGGTGAGACGCTCTTTCATTTGCGATGATGGGAAAATACGCCTGCATCCTCGGGTCGTGGGCAATTACTCCGGTTCGGGAACACGGAGATCAGGATTTCTTCCAGGAATAGCCCAGTCACCCCTCGCTATCTCGGAATATCGCACCACTGCGGCATTCCGACGACACCGAGGGATAACCAATCTATCCTGGGATAAAAATCCCCATTAAGGAACTGGTTATAGTCGCCTTAATTGCCCACGACCTGAAGGTACAGACCCGCACAATCCTCCCCCTGCGGCACGCCCAAATAAACAAAAAAAGAGGCCGCTTCTCCTCTGGCGCGAACTGCCGTTCTTTTTTGAAGTTTCCCCGCGTACCATTGCATTATAACAATCAAACAACACCATGTCAACCAGCCCCCTGACCACCCCTAAGAAGGAGCGGGAGGACGCCACACTGGATGTCGCGCTCCGCCCGCAGTATTGGGATGAGTATATCGGTCAGGACCACGTCAAACAAAACCTCCGTATCCTACTGGACGCCGCGCAAAAGCGGAATGAGCCGGTGGAACATATTCTTTTGAGCGGACCCGCGGGACTCGGCAAGACAAGCATGGCACACCTCATCGCACGCGATATGAATACCAACATCCGTGTCACCTCCGGACCGGCAATTGAGCGCGTTGGAGATCTCGCCTCTGTCCTTACCAATCTCACTGCCCGCGATATTCTTTTTATTGACGAGGCACACCGACTGAATAAACTCATTGAGGAGGTACTCTATCCCGCCATGGAGGCGCGCGTACTTGATATTATTATCGGCAAGGGACCCTCGGCACGGACTATTCAAATCGATCTCCCTCCCTTCACCCTCATCGCCGCCACCACGCGCATCGGTCTCCTCTCCGGTCCACTCCGGTCGCGCTTCGGCGTTTCATTCCGGCTGGACTTTTATACTCCGCACGATATGGAACGCATCGTCGCCCGCTCGGCGCGCCTGCTCGGCATTGCCATTGAGGCACCGGCAATTGTCCGCATCGCCCGTTCCTCCCGCGCCACGCCCCGCGTAGGAAATCGTTTACTCAAGCGTGCCCGCGACTATGCCGAGGTGCGCGGCACCGGCGTTATTACTGACACCGTCGCGCGAGAAGCGCTTAAACTACTTGATATAGACGAACACGGATTGGAACCGATGGATCGCCGTATTTTACTGACCATTATTGAAAAGTTCAACGGCGGACCGGTCGGACTCCAGGCGATCGCCGCCGCCTCATCAGAGGAGGAAGATACCATTGAAGACGTGTACGAACCATACCTCATGCGACTCGGGTTGCTGGAGCGCACCCCGCGTGGCCGCTCCGCAACGGAACGCGCCTACGCGCACCTCGGCATCACCTTTCCTCGACAAAAGGCCTTATTGTCATAACAACAAAAACTATTTTATGTTGTTTCGCCCCGCGATCAACCTTCTTCCGCCGCAGATTGCGGCATCGCTCACAGGAACAGGACTGCTTGGTGCCCTCATTACTGTCGTGTATCTTATGACCATTCTCGCCTATCTTTTTTTCACATGGATGGATTACTTTTTGGATTTTTGGATGATCACTCCCACGCGCATCATTGCGATCAACCAGCGCGGATTCTTCGACCGCGTGGTGAGCGAGATTCCCCTTGACCGCGTGCAGGATGCGGAGATGGAGGTGGTGGGTATTATAGAGACACTCCTCCACTTCGGCACACTCCGCATTCAGACGGCTGGTGAACAACCTTTCATCATTGCCAATATTCCAAGTCCAACGAGCGTCAAAGCCGCTATCTTCGCCAACCGCTGAGCACGAGATATCGCCTCGCCCCCCTAAACATCCGAGACATTTTTACCCACACACAGTGCTTTCTTAAATAAAAAATATGTCCGGACATTCAAAATGGAGTCAGATAAAACATAAAAAAGCCGTGACTGACGCAAAAAAGGGCGCGGCGTTTTCAAAAATAGCGCGCGAGATTACCATAGCGGCACGGGCGGCGGGAGGAGATCCGGACATGAATCCACATCTCCGTGCGGCACTGGAGCGGGCACGCGCCGTCGGTCTAACCAAAGAAACCATCGAGCGCGCCATCCAGCGCGCACACGGCGCGAACGAGGGAACCGACCTCTCGGAATTTGTTTATGAGGCAACCCTCCCCCATGGCGTCACACTCATCATTGAGGGCATTACGGACAACACTAATCGCTCCTTCGCGGAAATTCGCCACCTGCTCACGACGCGGGGAGCTAAAATCGCCGACCCGGGTTCCGTCCTCTGGAATTACCAGAAGATCGGCATACTCATTATTACCCAAGAAGATAACTCCGGTAAAACACCTGACGATATTGAACTCGCCATTATTGATGCGGGCGCCGACGACTTTATCTTTGACGAAATGGGGTGGTTTACCCAGACACCCTTCGCACACGCGGAGACCGTCCGCGTCGCGCTAGAGCAGGCTGGCGTGCGCGTGCAAGAATCAAGCCATGAGTACCGCGCGACCACAACCGTCATACCTGCGGAGATGGAACGCATGACCACTGAACAGATCATTAACGCCCTTGAAGAGCACGACGATGTGCAGGAGGTGTTTAGCAATTTACAAAAAGAGTGATACTCTTTTTGTATGCCGCCGAGAGGAGTGTGATGATCTTTCGCACGGCTTATCATCAACTCCACGAGTTCAAAACATTCGCCTATGCGCATTCTAGGTATTGATCCGGGTACGACCGCCATGGGATGCGCCATCCTTGAGGTGGAAGAGGGACGCGAACCGCAGGTGCTTCACGCTGGTATTGCCACCGTGATAAGCACGAGCACCAGCGAGCGCCTTCGCGAACTCCATGAACACCTTCGCCAACTCATCACCGTATGGGAACCGGATGTCCTTGCCGTAGAAAAACTTTTTTTCGCAAAAAACGTAAAAACGGCTCTGGATGTCAGTCAGGGGCGCGGTGTTATCCTGTTGACAGGCGCGCTTGCAGGGCTTACCGTCTATGAGTATACTCCGCTTGAGGTAAAAAAAATCGTCACTGGCGATGGCACAGCGGACAAGGCGCAGGTGCAAAAAATGCTCAAATTGACTATCCCCGCCATCAGCGAACTTCGCGCCCGCGATGATGTCTTCGACGCCATTGCCATCGCGCTTACTTGTTTCTTTTGCGAGCGCGCGGCAATGCGCGCACGCCCCCGAAAATCATAATAAGAACTTGTTTCATTTATAAGAAAGGTCGCGTGTCGGTGTTTACAATATTCTTGAAGTTTTGTTTTTTGAGGTATGGATTACTATCGCACGAACGCCGCTGTCTTTGGTGAGAATGAAGACGACGAGAAGATGGTTGATGATGACCTCTTGGATGAGGAGGAAGAGGAGGATGAAGATTTAATGGACGACGGGGATGAGACCGAAGAGGTCGCAAGCGATGAGTAGTATGATGTGAATTCAATAAAAAATCTCCCGACCGGTCGGGAGATTTTTTATGACCAAAAAAAACATCCATTACTCCACCCGCACGATCTTTTTCTTTCCCACGCGAATAATCATTCCCGCCTGAACCGTCACTGTCACAGAGGGGTCATTTACTACCACACTATCAACCTCTATGGCACCCTGAAGAACCAGCCGTCGCGCCTCTGCACGAGAAGATACAGTAAGATACTTCGTCAAAATATCAATGAGTGGTAGAGAACCGGATGGGATTTTTACATCTGGAATATCCTCCTCGCGTACGACTCCTTCCTTAGAGAATTTTGCAAAAAAGTGAGCATGCGCCGCCTTGGCTTTTTTTATACCGTGATACATCGCCACAATGGCTTCCCCAAGCTCAAATTTCACATCGCGGGGATTAAGCGCACCCGACGCCATAGCCCGCTCCCGCTCTGCAATCACCTCGACTAGTTCGTCTGTGAGGAGCGTGAAGTATTTAGCGATTAGCGCATCGGGCACGGACATGATTTTGCCAAACATATCATCCGGCGCGTCCCGCAGGGCGATATAATTCCCCACGCTTTTACTCATTTTGCGCGTTCCGTCTGTCCCCTCAAGAAGCGGTGTCGTGAGAATATCCTGCTCCGCCATGCCAAACCGGCGCTGGATCTTACGGCCGGTTAAAAGATTAAATTTCTGATCCGTACCGCCGATCTCCACATCCGCACGCACCGCCACAGAATCGTATCCCTGTAATAATGGATACAACACCTCAAGGAGTGTTACATCAAGCTCGTCTTTTATTCTTTTTTGAAAGTCATCTCTCTCAAGCGCCCGCTGAATTGTCATCTTGCTCATTAAGTCATACAGCAACGGTACACCGCCTTTTTTATACCACTCGCTATTGTAGCGGATTTCGGTCTTTTTGATATCTAAAATACTCCCCGCTTGCGCGAGGTAACTTTTCATATTTTTTTTAATCTCTTCGGCGGTGAGCTGCAGGCGTGCACTGCTCTTCCCTGAAGGGTCACCAATCATCGCCGTAAAGTCGCCGATGATAATGACCGCGGTATGCCCAGCGTCCTGAAACGCGCGCAGTTTGCGGAGCGGAACGGTGTGCCCAAGGTGTAAATCGGGTGCCGTCGGATCAATGCCGAACTTGACGCGAAGCTTTGCACCCGACTTCAGCCGGCTTTCCAGATGTTTACACACAATCACCTCCTCCACCCCCCGTGCGAGGAGAGTATCCGATAAATCCTCGGTTTTCATATGCTCAAATAGTAGCATAAACTCATCCCCATAGGCATATTGACTTTACATATACTATAGTGTATAAGGAACCCATTCAGACACACGGAACACTCCCCACAATTAAGCCCTTTCACACTAAGGAAGGAGTAAGCAAGATGGCTGTCAATAATAGGTTGTTCTCATTGATCGTGAATGCGGGAACGATTGTATTTTTTGAGGCACTCCGCACCCTTGCGGATCGCAAAAGGAGTGGCGCAAACGAGCAGACACAGGGACGAAGTACTACGCCCAATAAGGAGGGTAATATTTTTGAGGCCGTACTCCTACTCGATGAGGATAAGAGACCAGAAGCGCTCGAGTGGATTCATCAACAAGATCCCACAGTTATAGCCCGCTTAGAGCGTGACCATAGTGTGAAGACACTCGTAAGGATACTAAGACAACCACCAGAAGTCCGCATGCAATTCTTGCGTCCGGGGTTTTTAGCAAATCTTCGGAGGTTGGGGGGGACGATTACGGAGAAATGGGGTGGTATAGACGACGAGACAAAAGAATCGTTTAAGCCTTACCAACAATGGGCGGAGAAGCAACACGCCCGAAGCGCCGAATCTGAAGAAATCAAGGAAAAGAGGAGGAAGATCGCTAATCCTCTTATCTTCCTTATCCTCGCAGGATATGCAATTTATATCACGGGGACATGGAGGATGGTACTGGTATCGACTGTTGCAATCGTAGCACTTGGCGGACTTGGAATTGTGATCTACAGAAAGATCTTTCCCAGGAAACCGAGTGTAACGACAAGGAAGAGTGATGAGCGCCCATCGGCATCTGCGGACACAGTGATAGACGCAGAATGGGAGGAAAAATGAACCAGATTGTGCAGTTTTTCACAGCCATTCCAATAGCCGTACGGAAGTACCTCATTGCGGTTATTATGACCGCGATTCTGTTTCCGACATGGATTGTGTTAAGCTCGTTTGGGAATAGAGTCATTTTAGACACTATTCCCTTCTGGAACCTTACGGTTATAAGAGCTATCGTCCTCGCGATAGTCATTTGGAAGGAGAATATATTCCAATCAAAAACTTTTAGTGCCATCATCGGTCTCGGTCTTATTATTGTAGCCCTCATGGGATGCACTGATACGACCTACACGGTCAAGGCGTTAAGAAACGTTGATTTTATCTTCGGCGGTCCCATGTGATACTTCCTGTGTTCATTATCCTTGCTGTTTTCTTCAACTGGTTCACGTGGGATGATGGATATATCAAGACGGCAACATTCTTGAGTATCCCCGTCCGATACTACAGTCAGGCACAGCGGAACTTCTGGTTTATTTTTGTGCCCGCGGGCGCGATAACCGGCATCCTCTACTCATTCAAGAAGGTTGGGTGGGGCAGAACGGTTATCGTTCCGGTGCTTGCGGGGATATGGCTCTTTGCCATTACCACAAACGTTTTCACATGGGGAGATACGACCCTAAAGAGCGTGGTTTACTATGGTCGAGCTATAAGCGGCTACAGTCAGACCCACAAGAAGTAGGAGGGGGGGTAATAAAAGGGCGGCAACTCTATGAGTTGACCGCCCTCTATTTTTAATAAGAGTATCCGATAAATCCTCGGTTTTCACATGCTTGAATAGTAGCATAAACCCTTCCCCACAGGCATATTGACTTTATATATTTAGTAGTGTATAATGCGCCTACATTGATGGTCCTTTTACACTCATATCAAGACGGGAGTAGGCACATGGCAGACACAAGGCAACCAACGGCAAGAAGAAAGCGGATTACTCTTACGACATCACCCGAACCACAGCGTGTCGGTGATCTATTTATCATAGATGCCGTAGCAGAGGTGAGTTTAGGGAGTGATCTTCAGGAAGGCGAGCAGGTTCAGTTCTATCTTGATGCTGAACCAGCCGCTCGCTCTTTAGAAGAGACGGATGATAATGGGCGGGCGATGTACTCATACGAGATACCCGCCGACAGACGAGTTGTTCGCCTCTATGCGAAAATCGCCCGTGAGACGACACGATCCCCTATCAAAGAGATACGGCTCGCGACTACTCAATCGTTTCGGATTCCCGACAAGATGCATGTGGACCCGCAAGAGGTAAACGGTGTCCCCCACATCCGCGTGCAAGTCCTTGATCAAGGGCGAAACCCTTGTCCTGGGCTTCCCGTATCAGTTAACGATCTTGGGCAAATGCCCCGCCAGCAGTTTGACCAGGTGCAGACAAACCAACTCGGTGTTGCACTTTTTGAGGTGAGGCGTTTTTCCGAGAGTCGTCGCCAATTTCGCGTTATTATTGATGGGAGTGATGACCTTAATAAGACCATTGATGTACTAGGTACACCACGTTATACTGCGCCACCAGAACCACCCTTACGAATTGAGGGTGAACGATCAAAACGTCCGTTAAACAATTTCATGATCGGATGGCGGGCGGGGAAACAGGCGTACCAAAAACAACTTGGTATCCCTGATCAATCAACACCGCCACCTCCCTCACCACTAGTAGCAGGTAATCGTCCAAAAGGTATGGTGAGTAGATTCCTTGCGTGGTGGCACGCGAGGAAGAATAGTGACTCCGATTCGTCAGAAGGGAGTTAGATATGTTCTGGATTATCGTCGTAGCTCTCGTTGTTGTCACAGGTTATTGGATTACAACCGAGAGTGGACAAGAGTTTATGCGCCGCTTAGGATGGATTTTTTCCAATAACAACAATGTGCGCTTTTTGGCACTGTTATTGTTTGTCCTTGCGGCAAATGTAACCTACCCGTTTCTGTGCAGTTTCCCAAGCCATGAGGATCCCCTATTTGAGTCCACGAAGATTTTACAGGATATGTACTATGGCAGGAAAAGTACCGAGCGCATATCCAATCAACCTTCATGGATGAGGGTGCGTGTCTGTTCAGGAATCGGATGGCTGGCCATACTTGGTTGGCCTGCGCTCTTTGTATACGCACCCATTGCATTTAATGACGAGTGGCACCGGGCGTTAGATACAGTGAGACGGCGGCGGGAGAGTGCGAGTCAGGACCTACCAAATCTTCCGCAAGCCCCATTGCAACAAGGAACTACGCCGACGCAAGTGGGACAAGTTGGGATGGCACAAAAACCCTTCACCTGGCGTGATTTCCTAATTCTGGACACACTTATGGAGTTTGCCCAATTAGTTTTTAGAAAAATTTCATAGCAGGAGGTTAGGATGCAGAGATTGAGCCTGCGGTGGTTGATAGCGTTTTTATTGGTAACGGCTCTTGTTCTGTACTACACCGGATTTATATCCGGTCTGAAGGCGGGAGTTGGTGTAGTCATGCTGATCGCACTTGGTATTGCGATCACGCAAGTACCGGGCACGGGAAGCAGATGGCTACTTTCTTTGGTTTTTATCGTCTTTATTATAGGGTGGATTATCATCCCTATTTTGGAGAGGGTAAACCAAGAAACGTACAATGCATGGCAGATCGTGCGGATGGTAAATGACATCGTTTGGGGCAAGAAATTACAACACCCGAACGATAATCTTATTATCGCCATGAATGAGCGTTGTCGCAATGAGCAGACCACACTCATAACAGCTATCAAGGAAGAGACGACAAAATGGTCAAAAGATTGGGGCGTGCCCAGCCACAAATTGACTGGTCTCATGCAAAAACTTAAAGACCACGAGGAGGGATGCCGCACAGAAATACTCAAGATGAGCGCAGAGAGAACCCCAGAAAAACCTGAGAAAAAGAAGAGTAACCCGTGGCCATCATGGATCTACTATCCGGGTGCCGGAATTGCTCTAGGAGTTATTCTGTCAGTAGTTGGAATGATGATGACTGATAGCGCGAAGGGTTTGGAGATATCCTTCTTCGCCAACTGGATTATCGTCATTTCCCTCGTCGGAGCGGGGCTTTACTACATCCTTGTGCCTGATACGAAAGGTATGAGTATTGCCCTCCGAATTATTAACGCCCCACTCGACTACTACGGAGATCGGAGTAGGCAGTCGTACTGGCGTTTCGCGTATGCGTTTATCGGAGCCGGTGCCCTGGTGATGGTGAGTGGGTTATGGCCTAAAAAGTTGAGTTTGAAACGGGTCTTTGGCGGTTTAGTCATCACTGCATTATTCGTTCTGGCGGCACACCAAATTGACCACATCGCATTCACTGATAATGCAACGGTCAGAAGTGTGTACGACGCCGCGCAGAAGAAGGGAGGATTTAGAAAGTAACAAAACACGACGGCAACCTTTTCTACGGAGAGGGTTGCCGCTTTTTTATATGTGTAGTATAATAGAGACCATGGAAGGAACACCCACTCCACAACCCAATAATCGCCCCCCTATGAGTGAGCGTTTTTCGCTTTCACCTCGGATATTGAGACCCCAAACCCGTGCTCGGCTGGAGAGAGCTTTTCCATTACTTACGACTCCGGAACAAAAGCGGGTGGCGACAAATCTTGGAAGCACACCGGCGGGAGACGGATGGGGGCGGAGATCTATGCGTATGACGGGTCGGGGCGTATTAACTCTCGGAGCGCTTGTTCCTGGTCTTCTCCTTGTAGGAGGAGCGGGGATTTTTGCAGGGACATTCCGCGCATTGGAAGCGACCGGAGCATCGCCGCATATCAAAAAAACTACACCGTTTGATGTCGGTTATTTTCTCAAGCAATATGACCGATTAACGACCAAGAAAAAAGCTGCGTAAATAAAGATTATTATAGCTTTTTATGAACACTGAAGATTTTCTTGATGCAAGCGTATTGGCGCTCGTCGGGCTGGAGATGGCGCCACAAGAAGAGCAGGATGCGTTTCTCGCCGAGGCGACGCGGTTGATTTTATTGCGGCTCGCGGGGCGGATTAAAAATGAACTGTCCGAAGAAAATGGTCAAGAATTTGAACAAGTTTTCGGCGGCGAAGCAAGCGGAGAAGAACGCGCGACTTTTTTAGAAACTCATGTCCCGGATTTTGAGAACATCCTTTTACAAGAAGTGTTATACTTTAAAGCCGCCCTTCTGGCGGCAGAAGGGGAAGAGAAATCACTCTCGGAGAAAACCACCGTAACATCATGAAATCCGCATTGCCAAGACACAAAAAAGTTAATCATCCTGTCCGCAGAAAAATCTTCCTTACTTTAGGGATTGTTTTTTTTGTATTACTCGGATGGATACTATGGAGCGCGTACGCACTCGTGCGCGACCTTCCAAGCCCGCAAACACTTGCCCAGCGCACGGTGGCCGAATCAACGAAGATTTACGACCGAACCGGCACGGTACTCTTGTATGAAATTCACGGCGAAGAAAAGCGCACTATCATTCCCATCAGCCAGATTCCCGATGAGGTGAAACAGACGACCCTCGTGGCGGAAGACGCGCAGTTTTACCAGCACGGCGCGCTGTATTGGCGCGGCATTCTTCGCGCGTTTTTTAAAAACATCACCACCGGCGATGTATCGCAGGGCGGCTCTACCATTACCCAACAACTGGTGAAAAACTCTCTTCTCACCAATGAACGCACCTACACACGCAAGATAAAAGAGGCGTTTTTGGCCGTCTTGGTTGAGCGCAAATATACCAAAGATGAAATTCTGGAACTTTACCTCAATCAAATCCCCTACGGCTCAAATGCCTACGGGATTGCGGCGGCATCCGAGACATTTTTCAACAAAAAACCGCAAGACCTCACCCTCGCCGAAGCCGCCGCCCTCGCCGCTATGCCAAAAGCTCCAACCTACTACTCCCCGTACGGATCGCATAAAAACGAACTTTTGATACGCAAAGATTGGATTCTTGACCGCATGACGGCAAATCACATGGCAACCCCCGAGCGCATCGCGGAGGCAAAACGCGCATCTATCTTATTCTCCTTACCAAAACAGTCCATCCGCGCACCGCACTTTGTGATGTATGTTAAAGAATATTTATCGCAAAAATATGGTGACGACCTACTTGAACGCGGCGGTTTGAAAGTAATCACCACGCTTGATTGGCGGCTGGAGGAGGAGGCGGAAAAAGCGGTTTATGACGGAGCGGTGCGCAATGAAAAATTGGTTAACGCAAAAAACGCCGCACTTGTCGCTCTAGACCCAAAAAGCGGCGACATTCTCGCTATGGTCGGATCGCGCGATTATTTTGATATCGCCAACGACGGCAATGTTAATGTCACGACGCGATCTCGCCAACCAGGTTCATCGTTTAAACCCTTTGTCTACGCTACTGCTTTTAAAAAAGGATACACGCCCGATACTATTCTCTTTGATGTGCCTACCGAATTCAGCACCACGTGTTCGCCCCAGGACGCCTACCGTGACGACCACGGCGCCGGAGCCGACCGCGGGTGTTATCACCCAAAAAATTACGACGACACCTTCCGCGGCCCCGTCACGCTTCGTACCGCCATCGCGCAGTCGCTCAACATCCCCGCCGTAAAACTTCTCTATCTCGTGAGCCCCGCCGATGCGATCAAGACGGCAGAAGCTATGGGTATCTCAACCCTAGGCGACCCAAAACGCTACGGTTTGAGCTTAGTACTCGGCGGCGCGGAGGTAACACTTCTGGATATGACCTCGGCATTCGGCGCATTCGCCAACGACGGCATGCTTAATGAAAAAAGAGCAGTCCTTAAGGTTGAAGACAATCAAGGAACGATACTGGAAGAACATCACCCTATGGCGCGTCCGGTAATTGAACCTGATGTTGCGCGCGCGATAAATGCGGTTCTCTCTGACAATAACGCGCGTGTTCCCGTTTTTAATCCTCAAAGCGCACTCTTTTTTCCTGACCGTATGGTCGCGGCAAAAACAGGAACCACGCAGGACTATCGCGATGCATGGACGATCGGCTACACCCCATCCCTCGCCGTCGGCGTATGGGTCGGAAATAATAATAACGAACCGATAAATCAAGGAGGGATTTCTGTCATGGTCGCGGCACCTATCTGGCATCAACTCGTGGCATTCGCGCTCAATGGCACTCCCGCCGAGGAGTTCCCTGCAACACATTTACCCGCCACAAAACCCGTCTTCAGGGGTATTTATCAATCAGGCGTGCCAGTAAAAATAGACCGCGTCTCTGGCAAACTCGCCTCCGCGTACACACCACCCGAACTTATCAGAGAGGTCGGCACCGGTCCGGTAACCACCATCCTCGTACTCATAGACAAAGATAATCCAAATGGCGATCCACCAAGCACTCCCGGACGCGATCCGCAAGAACGCAATTGGCAAGAAGGGATTGATCTTTGGCTGGCAAGTCATCCTCTTCCCCAAGAGAGTATTCCTTTGGAAACAGAGACAACACACACACCAGAATCAAGTCCGCATATTTCCTTCCCCGACATAGACGAAACGAAGCCTATGAACTCACCCATAACACACATTACAGCACTCATCACCAGCGGCTATCCTCTGCGCGAGGCGACGCTGTTTGTGAATGATGAGCTTGCCGATGCGGAAACCGGACCCTTCCCAAGTGATACTATATCATTTCAACTCAACAACCCCCTCTCTCCCGACTCATACACTATAAAAGTAATCACCTACGATACAGTAGGAAACAAAGCGATGGAGACGAAACTGATTACCGTTGTGGAATAATGGATATAGGGGTGGAGAAAAACTGCGCGACGCATACCTACCACAAGAGTACACGGAAAACCTCAAATCCTAATAGGCATCATGACGTAGAGGATACTCCCGTCCGCCTTGTTACGGATCATCCCCGGCGCGGCTTCTCCGTTGATGCCAAAGAAGCACTCATCCTCGGTAAGAAGATTGAGTCCGTCAAGAAGATAGTGATAATTAAAGCTTACCACTCGCTCTTTTCCGGTAATCACCGTGGGGATCTCGGTTATATACTCCCCGACCTCGGCATTGCGCGCCGCAATACTGACACTTTTTTTGGCAAATGAAAGTGTCACCTCTTGTAGTTTTGAAGAAAATATACTTGCCGCCTTAACCGCGGAAAGGAGATCGGTCCGCTTGAGATAACAAGAGCTCTCAAAGTTTTTCGGAATAATGCCGCCGTATTCGGGAAAGGTGCCCTCAATAAGGCGCGAGAGTACACGAACATCCACGGTCTCAAAAAGTGCCTGATTATCGCCCATGGTAATCGTCACCTCCTCGCTGGTCGTTAAAATTCGTCCCATCTCCTGTCCGATGCGCTGGGGAATAATAAACGACATCCCCTTCCCCGCATCACCCGTATAACGCGCCCGAAACTCTGCAAGACGAAAAGTATCAGTCGCCGCACAACGCACCTCGTGGGACGCGAGATGAAACAAAACGCCGCACAGCTCCGGCTTAAACTCGGAAAGCGAGACGGCGGGCAAGACACTCGCAATGCCACGCCCTAATACCGCCCCATCCATAGTCGCAACCGCTACCGGCGTCACTTTCGGGATAAGGGGAAACTCCTCCGGATTCAGACCGTTAATCTTCGTCTCGCGCCCCCGCGTGCACACCAAAAGAGACCCGTGGCGCTCCTCAAGATCCACGCGGGCGTCCCCAACCGACTGAATCAACTGACTCGCGACGCGCGCGGGAACGACAACACGCCCCTCATGCGCCCCCGTGCCGGCAATAGTAATCTCAACCGCATGCTCAAGATTCGTCGCACGCACGCGGAGGGTGTTTTTAGAAACATCCAATAGGACACTGGATAATACCGGCAAGGTAAGATTCTTGCCGGTAAAACGCTCGGCGATGCCGAGGGCGCGCTGGAGATGGGTTGTAAGACAGGTGAATTTCATAACCATCGCTTATGCTCTGCACGTTTCCGCAGGGATCCTAATAACAATAATAAGTATTATTTATTATAGTTATTATTAGCGGTGGCTGGCGGTGGGGAAAACATTAAATAATGCTTTTACCAAGGCATTATCGGGTCGTGCCCCCATGGGGAAAAAGTCGGGAAAAACAACTGACGAAACGGGTGTTCATGTGGACAAGGGGTTGATAAAACCCTTAGGCGACCGATCTATCAAAAAATATCCTCTCCCGAATCGCCCGTATCTCCTCCTCCAACTCACTGTTTGTTAACAGGTCGCGCGTTATTTTTTCGCAAGAGTGGATGGCGGTGGTGTGGTCGCGGCCGCCGAATTTATCACCGATGGACGGGTAAGATGTTTTCAACTCCTCACGCATAAGATACATCGCAATTTGCCGTGGCTTGACCACCTCATGTTTGCGTGAACGGTGGACGAGATCCCGCTCTTCTATCTCATAAAAATCCGCGACGGTTTTAATGATTTTCTTTATGGAGATAAACTTCTTCGGTGCCGCCAAATGTGCGGCAATACTTCGCCGCGCCGTCTCGGCGTCCAAGGGGGCATTAGAGAGCTTTGAGGCGACAATCACCTTATTGAGCGCACCTTCCAACTCGCGGATATTCGTTTTAATGGTATCTGCAAGATAGACGAGTACCTCCTCGGGGATGTTTATTTTTTTTGAGTCAACCTTCATCTTGAGGATAAGAAGGCGGGTTTCAAAATCGGGCATGCCGACGTCGGCGATCATGCCACCCTCAAAGCGTGAACGGAGTCGCTCTTCCAGTGTTGCGATCGCATGAGGTGGGCGATCTGAGGAGATGATAATTTGTTTGTTGCGCTCGTAGAGGGTGTTGAAGGTATGAAAAAACTCCTCTTGCATTTTTTCGGTACGCGCGACAAATTGAATATCGTCCATAATTAATACATCAACCTCGCGGTACTTCTCTTTCAGTTTCTGCATCTCCTGATTGCGGAGCGCGTCTACGATCTCTCCCATATACCGCTCTGAGGGTACATAGCGAATTTTAACCGCCGGATTGTTGGCAAGTACCTCATTGCCAATCGCCTGGATAAGGTGCGTCTTACCAAGTCCCACACCACCATAAATGAAAAACGGATTATAACTTAGTCCTGGATTCTTGATGATGGATTGGGCTGCCGCGTGCGCCAATTCATTAAACGACCCTACTACAAAAGTTGCAAACGTGTAGCGGGGATTAAGATTGGTGATGGGGTTAACCGTGAGGTCTTTGAAAGGGGTCGTCTCCTCATCGCCTCCATATGCGGAAAAGGGTCGCTTGCGTTTGAGCGCATCTTTAATACCAAAAGAGGCGCTTATCGTCCCAGTGTTCCCTTGCGGCTTGCCGATAACATAGGCGATATCCTTTATCTCCGAGGTAATACCGCGGAGGGCGTGAAGAATGGTTTTGTGGTATTTATTCTGAAGCCATTCCCGCACAAAACTGTTGGGAACGAAAACAGTAGCCACACCATTCTCAATGTGCATAATGTCCGTTTCCTGAAACCACATGAGAAAGCTCGGACGTGAGAGATCGAGTTCTATTTTAGCGAGTGCCTCTCGCCACATCTGGTGCTGCTCCATGAGAAGATAGGGAAAATTTTTTAAAACCGACCAAACGAAGCGTTCGGAGCATTCTTCGGTGTAGGGAAAAATTATGCACCTGAGTTGTTATTATGAACAGGGTGGGTGCCAGCAGGTGTCCCGTGAGGGAAGAATCCCTTACAATTTCAACAAAATAAGTGTTAGTGGGGCGGGATTCCTCGCTCTACTCGCCCGGATGTCAATTCTACAAGATTATTCCGGTGGGACTTCATTCGGACAGGTTCGGAATGACGGAGAAAAAAAATGTTTTGTGCGCGCTTGCTAAAACAATCTCTTTTCGTGTATGATCAGTGTATCAACGCGTCCCAAGGGGGTCAAGCCATGCGCCGCGGGGAAAAGTATGGGGATAGCTCTGTATCCTCTTGAGGATAAACTCTAATGTTCCTTGTGGATAAGCTGGGAAACCTTACTGAGGATAAGTTGTGGAGAAGTCGGGTCGTCTTCATTTCTAGTTTTTAATTCCTATGTCTGTCACCTATCAACCATCAAAAGTGAAGCGCCGCCGGGCACACGGATTCCGTAGTCGGATGAAGAGTGCGACGGGTCGTGCGTTGCTTGCGCGCCGCCGCAGAAAGGGTCGTGTGCGACTGGCTGTTTAATGAGATCCCACCTCATGCTATGGCATTCGAGTACCGTTTGAGGCGTGCGGAGGATATTCGCCTTGCCGCAACGCGCGGGCGTCGGTTGGGGATGGCGCTGTTCCGTGTTTCCGTGCGTCCCAATAGTTTAGGACACGCCCGTTTTTCCTGTATTATTTCCCGCAAAGTGGACAAGCGCGCGGTGGTGCGCAATCGCATCCGTCGCCGCGTGCGCGAATATCTGCGCCACTCCCCTATCTTTTTAGCGCTCCCTATTGATGTCATACTTACCGCCGAGAAGTCGGCGGCAACGGCGACTAAAATGTCACTCTATGAGGTACTTGACGAGATGGTCACTCGCCTCTCTACCGGCAAAAATCCTTCTTCTATCTATTAAAGGATATCAGAAAACATTATCGCCCGACCATGGCGGCTTTTTACCTTTGTCGTTGTTTGGTTTTGGGGGCGGTGCGCGATGCCGGTTCTTTCCCTCGTGTTCTGCGTATGCCGCCGAGGCGATCCTACGCCACGGTGCGCTGCGCGGTGCATGGTTTGTGTGCAAGCGGATTTTCTCCTGTCATCCATGGCGGCGTGGCGGATACGATCCCGTTCCCGAATAATACCACGCCCCCTATATGAATTTTTTCCTTCAACTCTATACCGAAATCCTCTGGCGTCCTATTTTTAACGCGCTTATCGGCCTGTACACCATCCTCCCGGGGCAGGATTTGGGTGTGGCGATTATTGCCCTCACGATCGCAATCCGTCTTCTTCTCCTCCCCTTATTTCACCACACGCAGAAATCCCAGCGGGAATTAAGTCGCATCCAACCGAAAATAAAAGAGATTCAAGCCGCGCATAAAAACAATAAAGAAGCCCAATCTAAGGCGCTTATGGAGTTATATGCGGCTGAGCGGGTGAATCCTTTTTCCGGATGTTTGGGAGCTCTCGTCCAACTTCCTTTGCTCATCGCGCTGTTTCAGGTTTTCCAGAGCGGATTTGATATGGGGCACACACAGTACCTTTATTCGTTTATTCCTCAACCCGGGGCAATCAAGACGGTCAGTTTTGGGCTTATTGATCTATCACACGGCAATCTTGTTCTTGGCACGCTCGCGGCGATTACTCAATATTTTCAAGCGCGCGCGGCGCTTGCCTCATCTGCTTCCAGCGCGCCTCAAAATAGTTTTACCAAATCGCTCAACTGGCAGATGCTCTACCTCTTCCCTATTCTCATTCTCTTATGGTCATACAATCTCCCCTCTGCGCTCACGCTCTACTGGACAGCGGCAAATGTTTTTGCTATCGTCCAGGAGAGGATTCTCCGCCTTTTCGCTAAGAGTTTTGCGAAATTGTGCAGGTCCTCTTTAAAAGAGCATGGAACCTGATATTATTAAACAAGAAATTCGTACCCTTTTGGAGCGAATGAGTTTCGGCGAGGACATTGTAGAAATAGAAATGCACCACGGGGCGGCAAGCCGTTTTTGCGTGCGCATGGCAAGTCGTGATGGCGGCGTGGATGCGGGAGGAGGGCGCGTCTCACTCGTCAACATGCTCATCGGCGAGCATGGCAACAACCTTTCCGCACTGGAGCATCTCGTAAAAAAAATCATCAAAAAACGTCACGGCGGCAAAGATGAAGAGGGAGCCATTTCGTTTACCCTGGACATCAACGACTACCGGATGCGGCGGCTGGGGGACTTAAAACTTGATATTAAGGATGCCGCAAAACAAGTGCGCGTTTCCGGACACGAGGTGCCATTGCGCCCCATGTCGTCATTTGAACGACGCATGGTGCATCTGCTCCTCGCTGAATATCCCGATATCGCAACCGAGTCGGTTGGTCGCGAACCCGCTCGCCGCGTCGTTATCAAGCCGTATCCATAAAACAACCCCGATGTATCGGGGTTGTTTTATGCTTTAAATATTTAAAAGTTTAAAGGGAGCTAATTCTTGTGTTATCGCAGTTTAATTCTCCACAGTGTCCCGTCAGTACGATTAGTGAAAGCGAGATAGTCGTCTTTCGCGCTTGTGATTATATTTACAACATCAAACGCACCTTGATTGAGAATGTTTTCCGTGGTGCCGTCGTCAAGATTGACGGCAACTATTTGATCGGCGGTATGGAGCGCGCCTCGCAGGTAGTCATCCGGCCAGACGGCGGTGGGGTAACTGTCGCGCGGGACGGCGCAATATACTTTTTTTGCTGATACCCATGCGCACTTGTCGGCGATGGTTACGATGGGCAAGAGATGCGCCTCTTCTTTCTTAATATCAAACCACGAGAGGGTAAGAGCTGAACCACCCCGCCGCGTTGAAGAAATAAGTCCGCGCGTACCGTCCGGAGACCAGTTCGCCTGCAAGCCAAATCGTGGTCCAATAAGGGCGTGCAGTCCTCCTCCACTTGTTGGCATAGAAAAGACAAATCCCTCACCAAAACCCGAAGGTGCTGTCATGAGTACGAGGGTATTTGGTGTTATCCACGAGACAGAGGCGTCAAAAAGAGGAGTGTCAGTAATTATTTTTTGATTCTTGGCGAAGCGGTCGGCGGTAACGACGCGTTCGCCTTGTCCCTCGCGGACAGTATACGCTAATTGTTTTCCGTCCGGCGACCATGAAAAACTTGTGATGTTTTCTGGCAGGAGTGCGATGGACGATGTGCCGATATGGAGGAATGCCTTTACACTTTCCTGATCAAGATAAAAAATGGCGCTCCGGTCGCGCTCCCCCGTTGATCGCGGCGCGTCCAGTATGCCGATAACAGTAAGTGCAGAAACGGTCTCTTGCGCTTTATTAGAGTCAAGCTCGCTAGAGACGAGCGCGCCTCCTTCTTTCTTGTAAAAGAGTATTCTGTCTTCTTGTTTATTAAACGAAGGTGAGACGACGGGGAAGTTTGTCAGCTGAAGAAGTCGCGGAACGGACGATGTGCCGACGGTGCCACCATCTATTATTGGCGGTGCGGGTGTTGGCTCCGGGGTTGCTACGGGAGGAGGTGGTGTTGTTTGGGAACTGCCAAAAAAGTAGCCGATAATGCCGCGAGACGGCTGTGTTGTTCCTGATGGAGCGCGCGGTGCGAAGAAGTAATAATATACAACTCCGCCAA
>JAUYPE010000028.1 GCA_030697705.1 bacterium
GGGAGAGCAGTTTTGAAAAGAGTCGGTGGAAGAATGGCGGCAATCGCGTGCGCCTCATCCAAGCGGGCGAAGTAGAATGTCGAGATAGTCAGAGATGCAACCGTAAAGTATACCAACAAACCGGACTGCAAAGATTTCGTAACACTGAAGCCCAGTGAGAGGGCGGTTTCGCGCCGGATGCGATACACGGCGTAGGCGGTGAGGAGCAACGCCGCACTGCAGAATCCGAAAACCGTTCGTGTTGCGGTAATAAGAAGAAACGGCACACCCGCGGCAAGCAGTGCCGAGCCATAGACAATCCAACGTGTGCGGATGAATAGGGTGGCAAGTGAGAAAAAAACTGCCGCGACAACGAGCCCTATAACAGGAGAGATAATTTTACCCAGATCGGTAAAGGCGCTTGCGACCAGTGCCGGGACTGCACGATCCCAGAGCCACAAGGCGATATATCCCGCCAGAGCGGCGAGAAAACCGAGAATCAGTTCCTTTGCGAACGAGTGCGATAATGATGCGGTCATGCGAAGCAAGTATACCTCACCTGGCTCGTATTGTTTATCCACGAAGAAAAGGAGAGTACTTCTTATGGCAGGAGAACCCTTATCTTATGCATGCGGCTGGTCGCCCCCTCCTTGCGCCGGGTCGGACTTTCCCGTTGGCGGTTCCTGCCCCGGTTCCGATCCCATCCCCGGCATCGGGTTCGCATCTCCCGCCGGCTGGCCGCTTTCTTTGTACATCGCCTCGCCGATTTTCTGCATCGCGGCAGAAAGCTCCTCGCTTGCATGCTTTAATGCCGCGGCATCGCTTCCGTCTTTTACCGTTTTGAGTGCCGTGATTTTCGCCTCAACTTCCGTTTTCACCTCCGGCGGAATTTTGCTTCCCGCGTCACTTACACCTTTCTCTGCGGCGTGAATAAGCATCTCGGCGGCATTCCTTATCTCCACCGCTTCGCGCTTCACCTTATCTTCAGCGGCGTGGAGTTCCGCATCTTTTTTCATCCGTTCAATTTCTTCTTTGGAAAGGGAGGTAGACGCCTCAATGCGAACGGATTGCTCCTTGCCGGTCTTTTTCTCTCGCGCTTTGACGGCAAGGACGCCGTTTGCGTCAATGTCAAAAGCAACTTCTACCTGTGGAAGTCCGCGCGGCGAGGGCGGAATGCCATCCAGAATAAAGCGCGCAAGCGTTTTATTGTCCCCCGCCATGTCGCGTTCTCCTTGCAAGACATGAATTTCCACCGAGGGCTGATTGTCCGCCGCCGTGGAGAAGGTCTGGGTCTTTGCGGTCGGGACCGTCGTGTTTTTCTCAATTATTTTCGTCATAATGCCGCCAAGCGTCTCTATCCCTAACGACAAGGGCGTTACATCCAAAAGCAAAACATCCTTTACATCGCCCTGCAAGACACCGGCCTGCACCGCCGCACCGAGCGCGACAACCTCGTCGGGATTAATCGTGCGGTTGGGCTCCTTGCCGCCAAAAAGATTTTTGACACCTTCTATTATCGCGGGCATGCGCGTCTGACCGCCTACGAGAATGACTTCGTGAATCTCGCTCATCTGAAATCCGGAAGCCGAAACAGCGCGCTTCGTAATTTCGAGCGACTTATCAAGCAAATCTCTGACCATCTCCTCCAGCGTGGCGCGCGTGAGGCGCTTCTCCCAGTGCTTAGGTCCGGAAGCGTCTGAAGTGAGAAACGGAAGATTAATGTCCGCCTCCAGCGTCGTGGAAAGTTCGTGTTTTGCCCGTTCTGCCGCCTCTTTCAAGCGCTGGAGCGCAAGGGTATCTTTGGACAAATCAATCCCCTGCTCTTTTTTAAACTCCTCCACCATCCACTTGATGACGCGCTGGTCAATGTCATCACCTCCGAGATGCGTGTCGCCGTCCACCGCTTTCACTTCAATCGTATCGCCCGTCACCTCTAACACGGACACGTCAAACGTTCCGCCACCGAAGTCATACACGACGATCTTCTCGTCTTTCTTTTTATTGAATCCGTAGGCAAGTGCCGCCGCGGTCGGTTCATTGAGGATGCGTCGCACTTTCAAGCCCGCAATCTCTCCCGCCGCCTGCGTCGCTTTTCGTTGAGCATCGTCAAAATAGGCAGGGACGGTGATAACCGCCTCTTCTATTTTTTCGCCGAGTTTTTCCTCCGCATCCTGCTTTAATTTTTGCAAAACCATCGCGGAGATTTCCTCGGGACGCAACCATTTTTCGCCAAATTTTATCTCCACACCACCGTTCGCGCCGGCACGAAGCTCGTACGGAAGCCATGCCTTGTCGCGTGTAACCTCTCCGTCAGCAAACGTGCGTCCGATGAGGCGTTTAATAGAAAAAAGCGTGTTTTTGGGATTGGTCACCGCCTGACGCTTGGCAAGCAAGCCCGCGAGCCGGTCTCCTGATTTGGAAACCGCCACCATGGAGGGTGTGGTCCGATTGCCTTCTTTGTTTTCAATTATTTTCGGTTCGCCCGCCTCAATGACTGCCATCGCCGAATTCGTCGTTCCCAAATCAATTCCGAGTATTTTTGGCATATAGATTTGTTAGTGCATTTCCCGCGCTCTTACTCCCAAGGAGTACCGGCGCGTCTTGCATATTTATTTACCTTATGATATTATCGCCCCAAGCGGGCACTCCCATCGTGGTGCAGTGCTTCGGGTAAGAATGGCATGTGCAAAGGAGGAGTAGATGAATAATATCTATTTTCCGGTTGGTCTCATCCTCGGCGCTGGCGTGGTCGTTGCCTATGTCTTCTATCAGGGCCGACAAGTGCTCCCCACTATCCTCGTGATTCTTTCCCAGTATGGTCAAGGAAGCATAACCAGAGCCAGTATTGTTGAGAAACTGACCGTTCAAGGCGAGTATCCGTTCAGTGGGGCACTCACTGTACGCTACGCACTCCATGGTGGCATTAAAAAGGGGTTGATTAGAAAGAGCCCTGCTATCCAAATAGTCATGCGATACCGCATCACCGACAAAGGTCGTCTTGAGGCAGAAAAGCACTCCCGCAAACATCCCCTCGCCTTTGACGCATAGCGTCAACTATTTCCCCTATCAGCTCGACGCATCCGCCGTCGGGCTTTTTTTATAAAAAAATAATTACTTCACGATTCTCACCCGTGCCGGGCGGATGACGCGCTCACCGAGCGTGTAACCCCTCTGCACCTCTTCGGCGATCGTTCCACTCGCCTGCTCCGATTCAATCTCACCTAAACTCTCATGCCGTTCAGGATTAAACGGTTCACCCGGCACGACTTCAATCGCCCTTACGCCACGCTTTTTTAAAACATCAAGCATCTGCGAGCGGATCATGAGTACGCCCTGTTCATGTCCGCCCCCCGTCGCACCCATCGCAGACAACTTAAAACTCTGCAGAGCAAGCTCAAAGCTGTCCAATACGGGCAGCAAGTCCTGCAACACGCCCGCCGTAATAAAACGCCCAAGATCCTCAAGCCGTTTTGCCTCATCCCTTTTATAATTCACCAGATCGGCTTTCGTGCGTTGCCAGCCCTCCAGATGTTCGCGCTTTTCCTGCTCGCATACTTTAAGCTCGTCGCGCAGTTTTGTGATTTTTTTCTGCGGATCGGACATGCCGTCCTCGCGTTCTTCAACAACCTCCAGTCCGTCGTCGGTTTTTATTTCTTCGTCATTCATAGAAAACAAATAATTTATACACTCAAATAGTTCTTTCTGTCATTGCGAACATAAGCGAAGCAATGACAGAGGGGGGGTGCTTTCCTTTACTCTCCGAACTCCTCTTCCAGATAGCGCATTATGCCAAGATTCTTGCGGTAATCCATCCGGCGGGGCCCGAGAATCGTCAGGAATCCGCTAAAACCCCGCGGGTGATGCCATGAGGCAAGCATCATCGCGCACTGTCGCGCCTCGCGCATCGGATTTTCATGACCGATAAAGACGCGATGACGCTCATGCTCCACATATGCCGCCATGTTCCTGTGATTTTGATGAAGCTCGTCAATAAGCCGACCGAATGACTCCAGATACTCTGCCTCGCGAAACTCCGGCTCGGCAAGCACTTCAGAAAACCCGAGGTCATACAGCACTGCATCATCAAAAATTCCCGCCGCGACAAAACTACCTGTGAGTTCTAAGACCGCGGCTCCAAGCGCACGGACAAACACCTCCTCATCATTCTCGGCCGTAAAAACTGCACGAATCCGCTTCTGTTCACGCTCGGGAAGTTCTACGCGTTCGGTGAGACGATCTACGAACGAGCGATATCCTTCGTCCGTCGGTACGCGCCCAGCCGAGGTATGGGGCTGTTCAAGGTATCCCTCCTCGTCCAATTGCGACATCTCATGTCGGATCGTCGCCGGACTAATGTGCCGATACCGCTCCCGAATATCCTGTGAGGCAACAGGACGCGCGGTACGGATGTGCTCGCGAATGACCGCATCCAGTATTGATTTCTGCCGCTGGGCAATCATATTTTTTTCTAATCGCATCTTACCGCCGTTAGCACTCTCCTGTCAAGAGTGCTAACTCAAACACAAGAACAGTACATTAAAAACCGACGAGCTTTTTCGTTATATTCCCACCTCTCATAAATCACAGCTTGCGTTTTGTACTCTATTTACTATTATTGACTGACCATCATGCCCATCAAGCTCCACAACGCACTCTCGCGGAAAAAGGAGGTCTTCAAGCCGCTCGTCGCCGGACGCGTCGGTCTTTATACCTGCGGACCGACGGTCTACAACTTCGCGCATATAGGTAATCTCCGGACACATCTGTTTGAGGATATCTTGCGGCGCGTGCTGAAATATGATGGCTATCGCGTTCGGCAGGTGATGAACATCACGGACATTGACGACAAGATTATTCGCGACGCCCGCGCGGCGGGTAAAAGCATTTTTGAATTCGTGAAGGAGTACGAGACGGCGTTTTTTGAGGATCTTACGCGGCTGAACATCCAGCGCGCATGGAAGTACCCGAAGGCGACCGAGCACATTCCCGAGATGATCGGCATCATTAAAAAGTTAATCAAAAACGGTCTCGCCTATGAGGTGGAAGGTTCCGTCTATTTCTCCATTCGGAACTTTAAAAAATATGGTGCATTAAGCCGACTCAACGCGCGCAAACTCAAAACCGGCGACCGCGTTGACCGCGACGAGTATGCCAAAGACGATGTCCAGGACTTCGCGTTGTGGAAAGCAAAGCACGATGCGGACGAGCCGTCATGGTCGTCCCCGTGGGACGAAGGGCGTCCCGGGTGGCACATTGAATGTTCGGCGATGTCCATGAAATACCTCGGCAAAACATTTGACATCCACGGCGGCGGCGTTGACTTGATTTTTCCCCACCATGAAAACGAGATCGCCCAGTCCGAGGGCGCGACGGGGAAAAAATTCGCCAATTTTTTTTTAGAGGGCGAGCATCTTTTGGTGGACGGACGCAAGATGTCCAAGTCGCTCGGCAATACCCACACGCTCCGCGATCTTGTCGCACAAAATCATCCCCCGCTCGCGTATCGGTATCTCGTCCTTACCGCACATTATCGCTCGCCATTGAACTTCACGTGGGAGTCGCTTGCCGCCGCCGAACACTCGCTGGAGCGGCTGTATGAATTCGTCCGCGAGCTCCGCGCCGCGCCACCCCAACAGAAAAAATCGCGAAACGACACCAGCTTCACCGGCGCGCTCCTCCGCGTGAAAAAACAATTCGCCGCGGCAATTTCTGATGATTTGGACATGCCCCGCGCGCTTGCCGCCATCTGGTCGTTTGTTCGTGCCTACAGAAAAAATCCCGAACGATTTGATCCGCATGTCGCTCTGAAACTCATTCTTGATTTTGACCGTGTGCTTGGTCTTGGATTTAAACGTATTCAGTCAACCGTCATCCCCACCGGAATACAAAAACTCGCGGAGGAGCGCGAGGAGTACCGGCGGCAAAAAAATTGGGTGAAAGCAGACGAATTGCGCGATCGGCTCCTCGCCGCCGGCTTTACCGTTGAAGACGCCGTCGACGGTCCGCGCGTGAAACCAAGATGATGCAAACGGTTCATGGACTATTAAAATCAATATGATTTTTTGGCGTAAAATAAGAATTTTTCGATTCCCTTAACAAGTTATGCTACGATCGTAGCATAACTTGTTAAGGACGCGTTCAGAGGGTATGAAACGGGTTTTCCATGTCAAAGACAATACGCGACGTATGGTTATTGATGCGGTCCGCCGTGAGGTTATATTTTTGTGCATATAACGCCGTTACTGAATCAAAAATAGCGGTACCGTAATCAAAACCGAGCCGTTCCGCGCCGTTACGGACTAGTTCTTCCGATTCGCCCTCAATTTCCACAAACGGTTCCAGAAACGGCCACTCGTCAATCATTATATCCGCACCGTCGAGCCGCCACAACTCGCGCCGACTTTCTTGGTATGATTTTTTGGTGCAGCCGAGCATCACCAGCAGCTCCTCGGCATCGGCGAAACTGTTGACGACAAGCTGAAGCTCGCGCTGTCCCGCAATTCCCGTACCGTCAATCATTTTGAGCGAAAGCGTGACGCGGTCTCCCTCGTCCCGCACGCGGAGCCATCCACCGACGATTCCCCGTTCGGGCGGAAGATTGAAAACCGTTCGTGTCTGTAGAAACTCCGGTCGTATCAAAAGCGCCCCGACATGCACAAGCCGTGCGTGCATCTCATCTTTAAGTATCGGATAAAATGTCGCCTCAAATTCGGTCTTCATATTCCATTAGCTATGGTTTATTTAGGAAGAATACCTTGTTCTACCGCACAAAAAAGCATAATAAAAATACCGATCGCTTTGCGACTGGAATTAAACCTCTTTCTTAAAACCTTATTCTCCGGATGACCGAATTCTTGAATGTGCATGGGTACTGCCCGGCGGAACCATTTTAATTTTTTTATCTACTGTCCCTACCCCCCCGCATCAGAGCTCTGTTTCATTCGCGTGCGGGAAGAAAACGAATTGGAATGGTCGCGCGAGTATGATACCAATAGATGCGCTTCCCAACGCCCATACGAGCGAGGCGAGCGAGATTGCCGGATGGATGGGCGGATAGGTATCAATAAGCGCTATGCTTGCCAAGGGCACCATGAGCAGTAGCGCCATGGCATATACACTGAATACTCCTTTTTCCCGCTTCATGAAAAAAGGATAGGCACATTCAAACAGAACCGCCGAGAGCATGAGAAAGTAGGGGATCATAGAGACGGCAAGCTCTCCGGCAGGAACGAAGAAATCAACGGCTAAACGACATACCAGATAGCCGCCCGCCACACTCATAACGGATCCATAACGGGGAACAAGATCGTGAACAAGTTTAAAAACAAAACCCATGCAGAGACCCGCGTAGAGCGCGTAGAACCAGTTGGGAAGAATGGTAAGGTCTGCAATAATAACGGGCAATTCTTGCTGGAGGAGCGGGATCCATAAGAAACCGAGGAGAATGATGGAAAATACCATCAGCAGACCGTCGCGCGAACGGACCGGCATAACGGCGTAGGAGGCATCCTTGATGAGTTGGCGCATAATGCCAAGAACGAGGAGAAGCATTCCCAAAGAAAGAATAAAGTGCGCGGGGTTCCACGCGATTGCAGCAATACCGGTGCTCCCGTGATAGATGCGGTCGGCGGCAACGCCAATCAAAAGGATGCAAAATCCGGCAAGAGCAGTGTAAAGCGCCCGTCCGCGCGTACCTCCGCGCATCATGATGACAAGCAAACAAAGGGCGATTAAAACACCAAACTCGCTGGCGAGGTGCGGGAGGACGAAGAAATCATCCACCGACCTGAAATGGAACCACGGGTCGCGCGCAACGGCGATTGAGGCAAGTCCGAACGCAACCAGCCACCAATAATATAGGACATCTCTTTTCATGGTAATGGTATATGATGGTGTGTATACAATAAAGCAAGTATACCGCATCACTATTTTTTTTCCAAATCCTCCTCTACTCCTTGCGGAGAGGCATTTTGTGCGAGTGTCTCACCGCAGGATCGTGCGGGAGGAGGGATATCCACAGTCCGCTTGTTGTGAGTTCACTGCCGGTAGCATACAATGAAAGAACCATTTGGGAATTATTTCTAAATTAAATGATTTATCCTTCGGGCACTTCTTGGCATTGTTCCGAGATGCTTTCAGGATCCATAGGTATGAAATTCTTTTCACCGTTCTCAACGAGATCACAGGATGGCGAAACTCCCCGTACCCAAGAGGAGCTTCATAATATCCGGGTTCTGACAGGCACCATCGGGCTGGCGCTTCTCCTGCCCCTTCTTTACTGGGGGGTCAGCGCGGGTCTCAATGCACTCACCTCCCTGCGGAGCAAAGAGAAGCCGGCGACCGACAGCACATCGTTGCCTTCGCCGACCATCAGCTTGACGTGGTTCGGTCAGATTACTGAAGCAAAATCCGGCGAGATTGTCGTGCATGATGTCGTCTCACCCAACGGCACCTCAAAAAAAGCGATCATAACACCTGATACGGCGGTTACGATTCTTACCTTTGACGGAGACCGCAATCCGCGGGAAAAGCATATTGATCCGTCGGTTCTCAAGTCGGGGATGCGCGTTGATATTGTATCCACGGAAGACATTTCGCATACCGATAGTTTTCACGCACTTCAGATTCGGGTACTTCCCTAAGTAACTGTCTAAAAACTCTTCTTCGTTACGAAAGTGCAGGATTTCGAGCGAGCCGAGAAAGGACGACGTAGGCGTATAGGGGCACTATACGTCAAGGAGGACTGACGAAGGAGGAGCCGAAATCCTGCACGTGCAGTAGAAGAGGGGGTTTTTAGACAGTTTCTAAAGCATGCATATACGGGTTGTCCCTGGTTTTCTCCTTATGAAAAATCTGTCTTGGCGTTGTGCGCATTTTCTTGCAGGTGCCTTAATTTTTGTCTTTTTTTTCATCACGGCATCTTCGGTGAATGCCGCGCTCTCCGCACCGGTTCTTGCGGATCCCATTGCATCGTGTTCGGGAATAAATCCCCGCGTGACTCTCATCTGGTCCGCCGTTTCCGGGGCGATGAGTTACGCGGTTTTTAAGGATGGGGACGATACCCCTCTTCCAGCCGCCGATCAAACGCTTACGACTCTTGACGATACGGCGGTCAATCCGACTGAAACACACACCTACACCGTTCAGGCAAAAAACGATACCGATACCAGTCAATTCTCAAATGCCAAGACCATTACCGTTCCTCATTGCGGGACGATAGTGCACCTTGTTTCGGCGATGTGTTTCGCAAGCGGACCGGAAATAAAAATTTCATGGGACGCTCTTCCATCGGTGGATAGCTACACCGTCTTGCGGGACGGCGCGAGTATCACCTCGCCTCTTCTCCCCAGCCAGACCGACTATACCGATATGACCGCCATAGGTGGGCAGAGTTATATTTATAGTGTCCGCACGGCGTGGACAGGCGACACGAAGGACTCACAGAATGATGTTTCTCTTTCGGCGCCCGCATGTCCGGTCACGCTCGTCGCCAACGGCAATTGCAACGCGCCGGGAGCAAACGCTACCCTGACATGGAATTCACTGCCCGGTATCCTATCGTATGAAGTTTTCCGCGACAACTCCTATCTGGCGCCAACGAGCGGGACATCGTTTGATGACTCGGGAGTTACACAAAAATCCTCTTATAGCTATAAGATACGAGCGTTGTACGCACATAATATCGCGGATTCCGTTACTGTTCCCAATGTGACGATTCCTCGCTGTGCACCCGTGCTTACGGCACAAAATACCTGCAATGCGTCCAATACCACCATTCCGGAAATCAAGCTTTCATGGAGTGATACGGCCGATGCGACCATCTACAATATCACGGAGACGGTAAAGGGGTTTATCGCCCAGCTTACCGGTACGCCGCCTGCAAAAAATTATACGGATACTGATAATATTCAGAATGATTCTACATACACCTACTCTATTCAAGCGCAAGGGTCATTTTCTCCCGATCTCGTTTCAAATCCAGTATCGGTTATTGCCAACTGCAGTGAGTCCACCATTCCTTCGCCCGCGCCAGAGGTAAGTGTTGCCCCGATATGCACTTCGGGTGTGGCACATATGTCTCTCTCATGGACTTCAGCCAATAATGTCCTCTATTACACAATACATCGCACAAATAATAATTTAGAGACGATGGCGCCTCCTCAGAACGTTACCAGCGGCACTATCGCGATTGATCAGAGTGATATTGAATTAAATACTTCCTATACCTATAGTATCGATGCAGTGGGCAACGGTGGTTCCATTTCCTCAATACCCGTTACGAAAACTTCCCCGATGAACTGCACGCCGCCCGGGACGCCCACACTCGCCACGCCAGCACTGTCGTGTATAAACGGTCAATCAACCGTTGATCTTTCGTGGGCGAGCTCATTTAATGCGACAAGTTACGAGGTTTATCAGAATAGCACGAAAATTAAGGTTATCAACGACCAAGCCGTCACAACATATCGTGACCAGTCAACGGCAAATGCGACTCCTTATACCTATGAAATTCGCGCGGTTGGTCCCGGCGGATCAACCTCCTCCGGCGATCCTCGTTCGGTAACGACACCTGATTGCGCGGCACCATCTCCACCAGTTCTAACAGTTGGGGAGCCGATGTGTTCCAGCACGGCAACTCTTACGATTCCCCTCACCTGGACATCTTCTTCCAATGTCCTGTATTACAATGTATACCGCCGCAAGACGGGAGATTCAGGATTTTCACCTATTAAGATGAATTTGGTGGTTACGAATTTTACCGATAGCGGACTCGCGCAAAATATTCCCGCCGTTGACTATTTCATTGAGACGGTCGGTCCCATGGGAACGATACCTTCAATCTCAAATCAAGCAGGGCGTTCCACTCCCTGGTGTCCCCCGCCTACCCCGACACTTTCGGCAACACCATGGTGCGCTGGCGGTCAGTCCACCATAAATCTCGCATGGACCGTCCCCGCCGGAACAAGCGGTCTTGTCGCCGGATATGCCCTTAACGAGGGAGGTGGCACAACCGCCAACGATATATCGGGTAGTAATAATAAAGGTACTTTAGCAAATAGTCCGACATGGACGGCGGGCAAAAACGATGGTGGTCTATCCTTTGACGGGGTGGATGATTATGTTGCAACGGCATTAAAACCATCATCTTCCTTTACCTGGTCGGCATGGATAAAAGTAAAGGCGTTTTCCAATTATGGAAGCATCATCACGGCTAGTGGTGGCACCTATATGCTCATGGATGTTGCTGCTTCAAAGGCGGCAAGTTTTTGGTCGCCGGACGGTCTTGGGGGGGCAACTCTTGGCATTAGCGGTTTATCGCCAAATACATGGTATCACATTACTTTTGTGCGTGAGGGTAACTCTATCACGAGCGGTTATAAAGCTTATTTAAACGGCGCACTAAAGGGTCAGGCAAACACAGGCGTTTGGAGCTCCTCCGATCTCATACGGATTGGAGGAAGGAATGGGACTACTCAATATTTTACCGGCTCCCTAGACGATGTCCGCATTTATAACCGCGCACTTTCTCAATCAGAAATCCAAGCCGATATGGCGGCACCGTTGGGTACCGCTCCTTTGGTAATCTCCTACGAAATTAAAAAGGATACGGCGACATTGGCGAACCTCGCCCCGCCAACATCAACTTATCCTGACAATACGGGATTGACCGCAGGCACCTCCTACTCCTATAAGATAATCGCAACCGGTCAGGGCGGATCGGCAACACCCGCTCAAACAAGCGCGACAGCGCTCAATTGCGCACTGCCGGAGGCACCGATCGTTACGCCCATGGCATTGTGCAGTGGATCAACTCCCCAGATGAAACTTAGTTGGCAACCTACCGCCAACACTGCATCCTATGATGTTTTTCGCGGTGCGACAAAACTGACCAATATCCTCTTTAATGCCGCGACGCTAAGTTACTCATATACGGATACCCCTTTATCCGCGAATACCACATATACCTATACGGTCGTCTCAAATGGCTTAAGCGGCTCCGGTACCGCATCATCTATTCCGGTTTCTCCCACTACCTTGTATTGTATTCCCTCCCAACCCGCAAGCTTCACGCTCACGCCCCAATGTAATGGCAGTATATCACAATACAAGATGACGTGGACCGATCCAACGCCGTCAAATACTAAATCATACGAAATACGGCGCGATGGAAATCCGACGCCGATCAAGATCCTCGCGGTGCCGACCGCGCTTTCGTGGACGGACAATAACAACGGATTAGGTTTTCCCGCAGGTCAGAGCCACAGCTATACCGTCACAGCGGTAGGCCCCGCTGGATCGTCCCCCGCTTCGCCGATACTTTCCGCAACCTCTTTTGACTGTTCAAAGCCAGACGAAGCAGTATTGCAACTTTCCGCTCCAATGTGCGTTGGCGGCACGGCATTAAGTTTTAACGGTATAGCCGGTCGAATGACATTTGCCAGTACCAATTATGGTAAGGTTCATACGGTCTCCCTGTGGATTGATTACAAGGATACGGGTAATGGAGTCGTCTTAGGCGGTTCTAACCTCAGTCAAGGATACGCTCCTTATATTAATGCGCCGGGTACAGGCGGTCTTATGTACTATAGCGCGGGTGGCAACACCGTATCCGTAGTGCATGGAGGATTCACGAGCGGCACATGGACGCACATTGCCATGGTGCGAAACGGATTATCTGTTATGTTCTATAAAAATGGAGTTCAAATCGGAACGACGCAAACGCTTGCGGTCAATACCGATCTTACCTTAGGAGCCATAGGGTCATACACGGGGGGCGGCTTTCCCACCACAGCCAGAATAGACGAGGTAAACATCTACAATCGCGCGCTGACGCAAGCAGAAATTATTTCCCAGTACAACGGCGGCGCGGGACAATATGGCGTGCCGGAAGCAGGATTGGTATCCGGATGGCATTTTGAGGAGGGTTCCGGGACGACCGCGGCTGATTATTCGGGTAATAATATAACCGGTACGCTCATTAATGGTCCTGTCTGGACTGCAAGCCCTGTCGCGCCTAAAACAGGAGCGAATGCGCCGTTCGTTCAGGTGCCCATGCAGTGGGATACTACGAGTAACACGACCAAGTATCAAGTAGTGCGAGGCAGTACGGTCATTGCGACGGTTCCCTCAATTTCCGGAGTGACAACTTATAATTATAACGATACTTCTTACTCCAGTGCGGCGAATGTTCTCACGAGCGGCACCTTCTACACCTATAAAATAAACTCGCTCAGCGACGCCAACGCGTCGGCAACCTCAAAGGCAGAAAAAAGCGAGATACTTCCCTGGTGCTCCCCTACTCCTCCCGTAATAACGGGCTCTCCTTCTCCATCCTGCAGTGCGGGTAAGAGCTCTTTTTCGCTTGCGTGGACATACACTCAACCCTATGCCAATACGAGCAGTTTTGAAATTCGTCGCGATGACGGAAGCGGAATGGCTCCCATTAAAAATCTTGCTTCATCGGGAACCGGCAGTCAAAGTTATCCTGATACGAATGGTGGTGCGGGGCTTGCTGCCGGTACGAATTATGCCTATCAAATCGCAGCCGTCGGTCCGACTGGCAACCGCACGCTGTCCGCCTCCTCAGCTCCGCGGGAGGCAATCTCCTGCGAGATTCCTTTCCTCGTCAAAAATTCACAGTGCTCATCAATACCTGGAATCAATCCGCTCGCTCTCCTTACCTGGCCGTATACTACACAGATCAATGCCACCTACTTAATAGCAAAAAAAGAAGGAAGCGCCGCCTATCAGAACAATTATCTAACTATCAGCGACTACTCAAACGCAAGTCCGACCACTATCCGCGATTGGCTTATTTTGGGTACTTTTCCAAATACACCCGATCCGGCGGGACTGAACACCGATTATATTGGTGAGGATCCGAACTCCCCTGCAACCGAGTCAACGATTCTACCCCGCGCCGGAGAGACGATAAACGGTAAGACATGGAAGACGCTCGCCGCGTCGGTTTCTAGCGATTACACCGATTTTACGACCGCTGCGGCATTCGGACCGCAGACGAATATGGTGGGTTACGCGTTTGCGTATATTGTGAATACCGGCGCTTCCGATGTATCCGGTCAGCTCCGGCTCGGCGGTGACGATGGAATTAAGGCGTTTTTTAACGGCGATAAGCTCTATACTTTCGCGCGAACCACTTCCAGCGCTCGCGACAGTCAGGTAGTGCAGGTGACGCTCAAACCCGGCATAAACACGCTTCTCATTAAAGTCAGCCAGATTGGCGGCAGCTGGGGATTCTGGGCACGGCTTACCGACAGTTCGGGTAATCCCCTTCTTTCAACCATCACGACCGCCGACTCGGGCGTAACCAAAGGTGTCACCAGCGACTATTATGTGTGGTCGGCTGGACTCACCCCATCGCCAGTTGTTACCGATGTCACTCCATCATGCAGTGTCGTGGCACCCGAGGTTACTGCCGTGGCTTCCTGCCCGCTACAACAAGGACAGATACTGCTCACCTGGCCAGCGACCGCTCATACAACTTATTACCATGTGTATCGGAGTTCCTTTGCTGATTTTTCACAGGCAACGCAATTAACGGCAGGAAATCCCATCTATACCGATCCATCCATTCTTTCGTACACCTACACCGATCTGAATGTTGAACAGCAGAAAGATTATTATTATTCCGTGGAGGCGGTTGGAAATGGCAGTAATTTCTCTTCCCTTGTGCCGATTACCTCTTCCCTCTGCGCCGTTCCTCCCGATAAGCCCGATTTGAAACCGGACAACATCCAGTCCCTCTGCGCCGGCACTTCAGCGCGCATCGTGCTTGATTGGTCCGATCCCACCAATATCGGCAATACCATATCCTACACGGTCTATCGCAATGATGTCGCGCTCACGCCTTCCGTTACGGGCAGTGCCTTTACCGATCAATCAGGTATTCCACCATCAAATATCCTCGTTGCCGATGCGACTTATAATTATAAAGTTCAGGCAACCGGCTCTGGAGGAAGCACTTTTTCCGATCAGGTAGCAACGAAAGCTCTGAATTGCAGCGGTCATCCCGCACCGCCCGACTTGAATCCGCCGGTGCCGCTCACCCGAAGCACACAGGTCTATCTCTCGTGGAAAGACAACTCGGTCAATGAAGACGGCTTCCGCATCCATCGGAGCGTAACCGTCGCCAGCGCCGCGCGTTCGTTATTTGCGAATTTATTTGACTACTTCCGTCAACCCAAGCAACTCGCTCAATTGATCTTGGACACCCTTCCGACCGATTCCGTCTTTACGGTTGACACCTCATCGCAGGAAGATGTCTGGTACGAGTATCAAGTGGAAGCGTTCAACAGCGCCGGTCCCGGATTTTCAAGCCCCAAAAAGGTCTACGTTCCCATTCTTCCTCCCGGAAACTTTACACTGACCACATCATGTATTCCAGGGAAAACAGTAACGCTTGACTGGAGCCCCGGCGCCGGCACAACGCTCGCCGGCGGACCCGTCACCTACGATGCCTATTGGAGCGACACTCAAAATGGCAGTTATACGATCATAGTACCTCCCTGCCCCGCCGATATTACCGGTACCTCGTGCTCCGCCCCGATACCCGATCCCAACGCATTTTTCTACAAAGTCACTGCTAAAAATAACGGCGGTACGACCGATGCCATTGTACCCAGTCGATGCACAAACCCGCGCTATGAAGAGGTTCGTCCGCAATAATCGATAGGAGTAGTGCGATTGAGTATGCCTAATGTATCGCAATAATGCCAATATAAAACCCCGTGAACACGGGGTTTTATATTTCTCTCTATCCCAAGAGGAAGAGGGGTGTAGGAATGTCTCAATAGGGAGAACTCCACGCCATCTGCAACTTCTTTCAAGTGATTTTAAGACTCACTTCTACACGCGCATCCACATGATGGCCATTGACCTGACCGTCGGTATTGATCCATATTTTTTCCGGCACCGCACGGTAAATTCTTCGCGGAATGGGAATAGTGCGATGACTATTTGACCGTAATCGTCCCGCCCTCGCCGGAGTTGAGATGATTATGATATTCCCATGCGCCAACGGTATCAAATGTGAAAGACCATGATTCACCCGGCAAAATCGCGCTGCAGGAATCAAAAGTACTGGAAACACACCCACCCATCATAGGATAGTCGCTATGCATTGGATGGGGATTTGAAGCGACATGCATGTCGTGAGAAGTGGTATTTTTAAACACAACAACCTCTCCTTTCTTGATAGTCACATTACGTGGTGAAAATCCCGCGTCGGTGTACGTCACGGTGTTTTGCGCATTCGCCGATATATCAGCGGGAGTCGCTTGCGGTGTCTCTTGTTTAGGCGGCGTAGATGTCTCGGGAGGCGCGGGAGTATAGCCACCGTTTTTTTGCACTATAAAATAATAAATACCGCCATATACTACGATGGCCACGATGAGATATATCAGTATCCTCTGCCATAACGGTCTTTTTCCATACCCACTCGCGCTTGTTTGATTCTCCATATACCTCATTCTAAGCCCCAGCCGTTATCATGTCAAAATAGTCAAAGGCCGCTTCATGCACTATAGCTTCTTCACAAATTCAAGACGGCGCAGTGAAAATGCCGCACGGCGCGCAACAATGCCAACAGCCGCGAGAGAGAGTATCCCATATAAAAAGAGTTCGCCGCCCGGTCGTCCGGTTGAAAACCGATACCAGAGCAATGCTCCGAAACTGACGACAACAAGAGACAGTCCGATACACGCAAGTCCTGGAAGCGAGGTGCTTAATGTCTCGGGGTCATCCGTTTGAAAATTCGGGAAGAGCGCGCCAAGACTGACGCCAAGCGCCGTCACCGTCACGATCACACCCGCAAGAAAAAATATGAAGAGAAGCGCGCTGCTCGCCGGCACTATCGCGGTCTGCATGATACCGACGCCAAATCCGATGAATATGAAAAGCGCTCCATAGAAAAGAAGTTTTGCATAGAAAAGACGTCCGAAATCAACGGGCGCGGCGGCAAGAATCCATGCCGTCCGCCGCTCCGTGCTAAAAGCGGGAAATGCGTAGCGAAGCACGAAAGCGCTTATGAAGTAACCGATCGTCAGGAGTTGCAGCGCCTGTATAAGCCCCGTCGCGGACGGTGCGGGAGTAGCGATACGATCCGTAGTGGCGTAGGAGAATGTCATAAGACCAACTTGCAAAAACATAAGTAAACTCATAAACCCGAACCAGAGAAGGTTTCGCGTATTGCGGAACATGACCAAAATCTCTTTTTCAAGGAGTACGCCATAGATACCCTTAAGCCATCGGGGAAAAGCTCGAGGCGGCACCAATACTGATTTCTTTCCCCCGCCACGCGCTTCAAATCTTCCCTCCTGTAACTGTTGCCAAAGTGAAAGATAGTGAGGCAGCAGAAGAAAAAATATCGCCGCGATTGTTACGAGAAGAGCCAGTAGTTTTCCAACCGCAACCAATCCTGCATATATATTCCCGCCCGCAACCAGAAAAATAGTCAGCGCGGCAAGGTGTGACGGAAAGAAGTGAAACTGCTCCGAGACGGCATCGATGCGGCTCGTCAGAGACGCGAGATCATTGATCTGAAACAATTCAATCAGATCGACATGAGTCACGCGATACCATACCGCAATGGAAAAAGCTCCAATCGCCAGTGCCGTAAAAAAACTCAAATACGGAATCGTGAGGAGCGAGCGGCGCGATGTGCGGGTTCTTAGGGATATTTTTGAGAGTATCACCGCCAATAAAAAAACGAGAACAATAGCCGCACCGACGGTTAATGCCGCAAGTATGATGAGCCCGAAACAAGAAATCAGGATACCTAAGAAACTTAGACCGCTCACGGAGCGGATCGCGGCAAGACCGGGCAATCCGATCAGCAGAAGAGGCCACAGCGACGAGAGAAAAACCTTGATCGCATCGTACAGAGGTAAGAAAGAAAATCGCGGCGAGGCGATAATCCAGCTATCATCACGGCGAAAAAAGAGGAAGATACTCACAATCGCAGCACTCACAAAAACGAAATACATGGTCACGAGCAGAAACAGTTCGTTGAGATAAAAAGGGAACGCGATCCGAAAAAACGAATCTTTTGCAAGATATCCAAGACCGTGCCGCAACACAAGAAAAACACCGGCGGCAACTCCGGCGGCAACCGCCCCGTAAAGAAACAGCGTGATGATCTTGGCGACACGGCGATGCCGAAGATAGCGCGCCATACGAACCGTATGATAACGCAGGAGGAGACGGATCATGTGCCTGTATAGTGCTTATAAATCTCGTGAAGCGAAGAATCGGCAGGAAGATTTTTGCGGGCGCGAAGTTCCGCAAGCGAACCTGTTGCAACCAACACCCCCTCCCGGAGAACGCCGATGCGCGAGGCGATCTCCTCGGCGACGGAAAGCGTGTGCGTCACGAGCATGATCGCTCCGCCACCCTCCGCGAATCGCACAAACGCGCGCTTTGCGATCTCGGTGCTGGCGGGATCAAGCCCGACGATCGGCTCATCAATGAGTAACAGTTTCGGTTCATGCATAAGTCCCGCAAGGATGGAAAATTTCTGTTTGTTTCCCCGCGAATAATCTTCAAACAATCCCTTTTCCAACCCTTCAAGAGAGAACAACGGCAACACCTCGCGTATACGCCGCATACGCACCTGTTCTCCCATGCCGTACAACGTCCCCACAAAGTGCAAGAATTCTTCCCCGGTCATGCCGGACCAAATCGTAGGATCATCCGGAATATAGCCGACCGATTGTTTTGCATTGAGCGGATCATTCAGCGTGTCATGCCCGTTTACCAGTATTGATCCGGCGTTCTGCCGCAACAATCCCGCAATGGTTTTGACCATCGTGGTCTTGCCCGACCCGTTCGGTCCGATGAGGGCGAAAATCTCTCCCGCTTCTACGCCAAAACTCACCCCGTTCACGGCAGGGACTTCACCGAATTTTTTCGTCAGTTCATTGACCCGCAGTAGCATGACGAAAGTATATCACGAACCGAACGACGGGGGAAAAAGAAAATGGAAATGATTCTCGTCCGTGCGCGGCAACTGTTCGGCAGAATCCTTACATAAAAAACCAAAAAACACCACACCTGCGGTGTTTTTATGAAAACCTTCCTGGGGGTATTGGACAAAGTTAGAACCCTTCTCCTGCAAGGAAAATCAACTTTTTCGTATTGCTTTAATTAACTCAATATCACCCTTACTATATCCCAAAAACATGAAGAGATACATCCTGCGCCAAAAGCGTACCGAATATGCTACAATGCGGCTTACATGAAATCATTTGATAAAGAACGGTACAGAGGATGCCTTTTGGGCCTTGCCGTGGGGGATGCCATGGGAGCACCCGTTGAGATGAATGAACCGGGCATGTTTGAGCCCTTGTCCGGCATGGTGGGCGGCGGATACTTCAAACTTTTGCCCGGGGAATGGACTGATGATACCGCCCTTGCATTGTGTTCAGCCGCAAGTTTATCCGAGAAGGGCATATTTGACCCGAAAGACCACCTCGTGAAATTCTTGCGCTGGTGGCGCGAAGGATACATGAGTACGCGTAGCGAAGCGTTTGGTATCGGCATGGTTACCGCAGGGGCGCTTATGAGATTCGAGAGCACCGGAGAGGATTTTTGCGGACCAACCGGAGAAAAAACAGCATCCAACGGCTCACTCATGCATATTGCAACGGTACCTCTCGCGTATGCTCACAATCCCTGTGAGGCAATACATCTTGCTGCAGAAGCGTCGCGCCTTACGCATGGAGCCAAGGAAGCGATTGATGCATGCCGATACCTGACGAGTTTAATCGTCGGCGCCATTCGTGGATATCACAAAAGCCAACTGTTGGTGTCCCATTTTGATTATGATGCGCTGGATGTGTGGCAGGAAGACGCACTTACCGCTCGCATCGCACACATTGCGGATGGAACATTCAAAGATGGACCTCCCGCAATATCATGGAAGAATTATACGGATGCGGCAGTTGCGCTTCATGCGGCACTATGGGGATTTTATTCAACCGATACATTTAAAGATGGATTGCTTTCGGTAGTGAATCTTGGATGGGACGCTGATACTATGGGGACGGTCTACGGTCAACTTGCCGGTGCATATTATGGGGAAGGCGGCATACCTGCTGAATGGTCTGGCGTAATTTCCAAGAGCGATACCATCATCTCTTTTGCGGACGCACTTCACGCACTCGCGCAAAAGGAAAGACCCGCTAAAAAGCGAGTCGGTTGAAGGTTTTGGGGAATGTGGCTGACACGAATTTTCATTAGTTCTTGGTTTGCGGTCGCCTCACGGCTGTTCGCATATAGAGATATGCGGGCAACTCTTCGTCTCCTCCTTTCACCAGCGAAAGTAATGCGACGAACTCGGGATTATTTTCAAGGTACTCGGTTAAGGCATATCCGGTGAGATGCCGCGGCGGGTTGAAAGGGATGATTCTATTCTGCTCATGGCCTCTTTCGTTCATGGTTACCTCCTAATACGGAACCAACTCAATGTTGCATTCTCTTACCAAACGCTCCATTTGTGGGAATAAATCCGTAAATCGGTCCGCAGCCGGAAAATACATCCGGTCCACGTCCTCATCCATGTGCACACCCCCTAATATTTGCGCCTCAATATAGCGCGAACTGCTGATAGCCCCTACGGACTCCGTTTTGTTGTTCACGTATTCAAAGAGGAATCTGGGCGGGCGCTGCATGGTGAATTTTCTCACAAGCACGCCGCGGATATCTTTCCAAACATACACTTCACTGCTTGGGATAAGCGGGATGCTTCCTGCGGTAAATGTACTCCGGTTGACCGCCTCTTTTTTCAACCGAAGGCGGTATGGTCCGTAGAAACCGAGCATCGGAAGCGTGCGCGGGTCTCCGAGAAAATCCAGAGCACCATAGTGCGGACGCTCGGCGGCGGAAAGAAGAGCAAGCACCGGAATAATATCCGGCGTTGCTCCATAGAGCAGGAACTCCTCCATGATACGACCGGTCATGTTTGGTGACGCCGTATTTTGCTGGGCTTGCTCAATCTCAAATCGGTTCAGGAGCCGCCTGGTTGCAAAAAATCCCTCAATGACTGACGCACTGAATCCGGCGTGGACCCTGCGTAAATCCGCATTGATGACAATGCGCACTTCGTCCCGCTGCAGATATTCAATAGCAGCCGCAAGTTCTTCCTGCTGCTCGGCTGATAAGCGTGCGCGTTTGACACGCCTATCGGCCCTCCGTGCGCTGGTCGTTGCGACATTTTCCAATAACCACAACTGGCTGTCGGACAACCTCCTTGCTTCTGGCATCCGTCCTCCTTTCGGTAAGCACCGACCAATCGCTTAACTCAACAATCTCTTTTTTATACCAACAAGGATAATAACATTAGATCTATAAAATTATCAAATTTTGCCAAATCCTTTTTATCTGCCCTCCGAGATTCTTTATTCTTAAAAAAGAGTTCTATCATCCACTTCCCTGGCAAAAAATTCTCTTTTATTTATGCGAAAAACTTCATTTCTGGGGAGCTAGGGTTCGAACCTAGAGTTTCCTGCTCCAAAGGCAGGCGTGTTACCGGTTACACTACTCCCCAATAATCTTATAAATCTACCTCATAAATCAAGTCCTGTCATCCTGAACAAAGCGAGGATCTCATATGACTTCGGTATACCGAATACTCACGGGATTTCTCCCTTACGGCACACCTGCTGGCAGTCACTCCACCCGGGCAATTTTGATTGGACGGACTCGGAATAGCATCGCGTGGTGATTACGGACACCCCCTCGCGGGAATGACAAGAGAACGATGGAGCAACGGAAGAAAGAAATAAGAACGATGGTAGAATATCACGACTTTTGCAACTCGGTGCACAGCTCCACAATCGTTACCTCTAGCGGGAGTTGAGGAATGGGATTATTTTTGAAACGCATAAGATTGTCCGAGATCGTGCGGACGGCGTGCGTGAGTTGTGCTTCGGGAATAGTCGGGAGGTAGCGAAGAATCGCCTCCATCTCGTCAGGAAGGAGTTCTTCGGCGATGAATTTTTTAAGCGCCGGATCTATTTTCATCAAGAGCGCGCTCCGAAAATACTGCAAGATCATACGTATAAATCCTCCCGCGTCGTGTCCCGCTTCATGCAACTCTTCCGCCAGTGCCAGCGCCTCGCTTGTTTTTTTCTCGGCAATGAACGCAAAAAGTTTTTTTGCCGCCTCGCGGGGCGGCATTCCGAGCGTCTCCTCAACCTCGCGGCGCGTGATTTTTTTGTCCTCCACCGCCATGATCTGCCCCAAAATCCCCTCCGCATCACGGAGGGATCCGCCCGCCGAAAACGCGATCAAGTGCGCGGCATCCGACTCCAACGAAACGGATTCTTTTTTTGCCACGGCGGCAAGGCGTCCGATGGTCTCTTCAACGGAGGGACGGCGGAACGAGTAGTGCTGGGTGCGGGAGATGATCGTTGCCGGCACTTTTTCCAACTCCGTCGTGGCAAGGATAAATACGGCGTGACTCGGCGGCTCTTCCAGTGTTTTTAAGAGCGCGTTGAACGCGGGCGTGGTAAGCATGTGCACCTCATCAATAATGTAGGTTTTGTATCGCCCGCCGGTGGGAACAAAACGCACCGCGTCACGCAGCTCTCTAATCTCGTCAATCCCCCTGTTGGACGCTGCGTCAATCTCGATGACATCCAATGTCCGGCCATCGGCAAATTCGCGGCATGAGGCGCATACATTGCACGGCACAGACACGGTATCCGCATCGTCTTTGTGTCGCTCGCAATTGAGCGACTTGGCGATAAGCCGCGCCATCGTCGTTTTTCCCACACCGCGGGGTCCGGAAAAAAGATACGCGTGCGCCACGCGACCGGTTTTTATCGCGTTTTGGATGGCATTGACCACGCTCCCCTGCCCGACGACGTCGTCAAAATGCGTGGGTCGATGTTTGCGATAAAGGACCAGATGATTCATAGCGTTTTTTGAGCGTAGCATGAAAAATTATAAATATAAAGGCCTTGACGTTATGCGCCAAGGCCGGAATCGACACTTCAGGAAGCTGAAGCGCGTTGATCTTTTTCCGCCGGATCCGACATGGTATCCGGTATCCTCCGCCAGAATACCATTCGCCTGTACGATATTTCACAGTCGCGCTTAACAATACGCCACGCCTCCCGCATTAAATCTGTGAGATGACGTATCGGCGGCGGGAGCTCTGGATTGTCAAAGGAAATCTCCGGTAAGATATTTCCGACACGGATAAGCTCGTAGAGACTCGCGCCATCATCAAGATTTGTACACCACATAGCCATCTGGTAAAACACTTCTCCCGGTGCATTCTGGATATGTACCCGCGTGAGATGTGCTCCGGCTGTCGTGACCATTACACCCGTTGTCGGGTCCATTTTCCGATAGTAATACTTTCCCTGACGGCGCGGATACGGACAGTAAAAGGTGATAATATCGGTCATCCTTTTTACCGGCTGGTTTTCGTATTTTTTCTTCGCCCATGCGATGACATCCTCATCCGGATGATAAATCCTGCCGTAACCCTCTCCTTGGGGTGGATAAAGAGTCCCTTGAGAACTGAATAATTTCAACATGCGACGCACTCCCTGCTTTTTTTATTCCCATGAAAAAGTGCTTCTGTTTGTAGACAAATACTATTCTACCATTCTTATTTCAATAGTACAAGACGGCACACCTCCCTCTGCATTGCTATGATTTCATCGGCTCACTCCCGGTCGGCGCATCCGAACGAAAGACAAAAAGCTTGTAGCCAACAAAGTTCCACACAAGCGTGATGATAGTTGCACCGGCTTTTGCGGCGTTGAGTAAGATCGCGGGCGCAACGCCGGAGTGTATAAGAACAGTAACGCCGCCCACGATCCCCCCGTTTATGACTGCCCCCAAAATCGTTACGATCGCGAATTTAGACAAGTCGTGAAAAAAAGGTTGATTGTCTTTTTTAGCAAACACCCAGAGCTTGTTCCAAAAATAGCTATTAGTAGCACCAAGGAGAAAACCCGGAACATTCACGCCCGCGATGAGGAATCCGGCGGTGAATCCAGTGACAATACTCAAGAGATTGAGTACGCCGAAGTCAATGACAGTATTAAGGACGCCCACCGCGCCAAACCTCGTCAATTGCGTGAATAAGAGTATTTTTCGGGAGAGCTTGTCGCCAATCCGTACGGCGATGAGGTAAACGACGACCATGATCCACGGCAGTGCCAAGAGAAAGAGTGCGGGAGGAACACCGAACCGCATGGTAACTTTCGCGTGAACGCCCAAGTTGATAATGGTCGGAATGGCAAATATCCCGACAAAAAATCCGATCAACCCCCCAATCGCGTAGTCCATTTTTGTAAGCATAAAGTTTCAGAAACTTCCTAGTTTTTTCGTTTCGGTAAGGAAAAAATCGCGTACCGTTTCCCACGCGATTGGCTCAAGCATATTAGGCATGGGGTCATGCTCGGCATCCACAAAGTACACAAGACCTTTTTTGATGTGCATCATGTTGTAGCGCACTGATGAGAATTTCTTTTCAAAAATCCGGAGGAGGTCTGATAGGGAGAGATCTGTCTTATGCAGAATCGTATACAGATCAAAGAAGTCGCGTTTGAGTCCGCGGGAAGCAAGCGCGTCAAGCTTCATACAACCGATATCCGACGGACTCGCAACGAGTACCTCCGCCTGTAAAGAGGGAGCTTCAAGCAACGGATAAGGATAGTGAAAAAAAGAAACGCGGGTATTGTTGAACTGCCCCAAAACTGTCCCCTCCTCTTTCTTCTCCAAAGCAAATGTGCCGGCGTTCGTCAAATGTGCAACAAGCGCATCTTCCGTGAAAGGGGCCTCGGAAAAAAAATCAAGGTCGCGTGACTCACGATGGTTAAACAGCAAAGCAAGACCCGTGCCGCCAGCAAGATAAAAACCACGGGTAATGCCCTTGGCAACTAATTTTTCCAAATCGTCGCGTGTGGCTCGGCTGACCGCGGAGGCGTGCTCCATAACCCAAGTTTCAGATACCAATAATTTTTTGATTTCTTTGACAAGCGGCGGCTTTTCTTTACCACCGTGATAATAGCACTCCGAGAATAGCGCTTGAACAACCACGCAACCTGCACTTCGTTACCGTACTCAAGCACCCGTTCAATAATCGTCGTACTGTGCCGTGTTTCATCAAGATCATCCTCTGCGATGTCCCAAAGCAGAGGATGAATTGCTTTATGATCGCTTTCCATGCCTTTCATAGTAGCACCATTAAAGCATCCTCGCTACTCACACCAACACCCTGTTGTGCCGATCAAGAATCTCCTGCTCAACCTCTGCGCGGGGACGGCCGTATTTTAGGCGGGACATTTCTTTGACAACCTCCGCCATCTGCGTGTCGCCCCGGTACGGCGCATAGGTTTTCATATTAAACGGCTGGGCGACCTGGCCGTTGATGAGCATGCGCAGATAGCAGGTGCGATTGGCGATATTGAGCAGGTCTTGCTCGGCGAATACGGGCTTATATTGTTTGGCTAGAAACTCGGCGTCTTCCGTACCGATGCGAAAACTTGCCATGGAGCCAACATTGCCAAATACCGCTTTTTTAATCTCTTCTTTTAATTGTCCTATGAATTGGTGGGTAATGGTGAGATTAAGCCGATACTTCCGTGCCTCGGACAAAATCGTCGCGATGGAGTCGGTCGTTACATTCTGGAATTCATCTATATAAAGGTAAAAATCCTTGCGCCGCTCTTCCTGCATATCCACGCGCGAGAGGGCGGACATGAGGAGTTTGCCCACAATGACGAGCCCGATGAGGGAAGAATTCAAATCGCCCAAACGACCTTTGGAAAGATTAACGAGAAGAATCTTCTGACTGTCCATCACCTCGCGGAAGTTGAAAGCCGAACGCTCCTGCGCCACAATGGGACGCATGATTTCATTTGAGGTGAAATTATCAAACTTGTTCGTTACATAGGGCACGAAGTTGGCAAGCGACTGCTCACCGCTTGTGCGCTCGGCGTTTTGCCAGAATTGCCGGACGATGGGGTTTAAACAATGCGCAAGTTTGTAATCGCGAAATTGTTTATCCGAGAGCACGCGCGAGATATCCAGAATAGTATTGCCCGACGTGGGGTGCTCCATAACGAGGAGCGCGCTATTGCGGAAATACTGCTCAAACGCCGGACCCATTGACTCGGGCGTTGAGCCGAAAAGTTTTCTAAAAATAGAAAGGAGCTCATTAACAACGAATGTTTTTTGCTCGGGAAACATCGGATCGTACTCAAGCATATTGAGTCCCATCGGCCGCTCCACATCGCCGGGATTAAAATAGACGACATCGTGCACGCGATGGCGCGGCACGGCGGCAAGCAGATGCTCCACCGCCTCGCCGTGCGGATCAATAAAGCATACGCCTTTGCCGTTGTGAATATCCTGTACCGCCATATTCTCCAGCATGGTTGACTTGCCGGTGCCCGTCTGCCCGATGATGTAAATATGCCGCCGCCGGTCTTCATCTAAAAAATAGACCTGCCGCTCCTCGCCGCGAAACACACTGGCACCAAGTATTAATCCTTCGTGCGGCAAGTTGGGAGGTGGCGGCGCCTCGCGCGCCCGCAGAACGCTCATTTGTGGGGTTTCTATTGTTGCATTAGGGAAGTGGAAGAGGGAGGTCAACTCGTCCGCCGACAACACCACGCGCCGCGCCGGCTCAAATATACGGAATGAAAAATTATACAAAAAGCGCTTGAGCGCGGAACCGGCAAGTTCGCGGGCAGTGAAGCTGTTCAGATTCTGATCCGTGAACTGCGCGAACGCGACCTCCAGTCCCTGCACGATTTCCCGCGCGCGCGGTGCGGTGGCGGCCGAGGCAACCAGACGGATATTTGTTTCAAACAGGGGCTTGCTCGCCTTCTGCTCCAGCGCCTTCAGCATCTCCTCTTCAAGCGGCGTAATGCGGCGTTGGGGTTCGGGCGGGCGCAGCTGTGATCCGCTTGCCGTTTGCGAAACGGTTGGTGATGGAGTAGCAGGACGAATCATATCAACGAGCGCTCCCGAAAATGCGGCGGCTTTGGTTTTGCGCACCTGTTTTCCTTCATGAATGCGCCGTGCCTGCGCCCGCAATTTCACCGCCCAGTGGTGAGGCGCGGGGGTCGCGATAATTTGCAGAGCCGCACCCTCGCCGTCTTTGCCAAGTTTGGTAAAGACATTCGTCAGCGCCTTCAGCGGATCGCCCTCCAGCCGCTGATAGGTTTTAATCGGGAAATACGGACCGGAACGCAAGATGACCGCCGTAGCCGCCGCCGCACCGCTCGGATTGAACATATTGTAGTCCTGCGAGATCTCAATGTGGGCTTCGGGAAAAATCCCCTGCATCACCTTCTCCACCGCTGGCACGAAACGGCGCGAGACAGCAATATAAAAAGATAACTCCTCGCCAATGTGTGGCACGGTCAGCTCCAGCGCGAATACCGGTCTTCCATACACCAGCGTCGTCCACAACTTTTCGCGCATGGCAAAGAGGTGGCTATAAAATTGCTCCATAAGAGCGATCTTTTCGCGGATTTGCGTGACATTCTGCTGGTCGCTCGGCGCATGAGGCATGAGGCGCACGGCGAGCAGTTGGAGATTGAGCGCGCGGACAATCGCGCCTTTTTTTCGCAGGAAAAAAACAAAAGCCAAAAAAACACCACCGATGGTAACGAGCGCGAACACTCCGAGAAAAAGGAAGAGCACTACGCTTTGATCGTCCACGGTCATGAGGATATTAAAAACTTATGCGATGAACATCATCCGTCCAAAATTACAAAGGCGCCACTTTGCGCAATTGCAGGAGTTTATCATAGTAGACCGTCGTCAGCCGGTCGTGAAGCGCGTCCATGAGATGAGGACTCTGCTGTGCCGCTTGCTGGACGGCTTTTTCAATGGAGCTTGTCATCGCCGTTTCAACCAGTGCGCGAAGTTTTTCCTCACGTGCAACGTCATCATCCGTTTGTTTGCCGCCTGAAGGCGCTTGCGGAACAAACGGCGGCACAAGGGGCGGGGGAGGTGGGGGCGCCATTAATTCGTGTGGCGCGAGAAGTGCCGGCACGGCTTCCATGTGCTCGCGCATAACATCGCGAAAAACTTCCCGCTCATGCGGCTGTTGCTCCCCGCCTCTGGACTGTCCGTTCAATTCATGCTCCCCCTCCGCAGACGGAGCAACGGTGAGCGCGCGCTTTTTTTCCTCAAGCATACGTTCCAAAAAACGTACCTCATCTTGGGGGGTCATCGGCACTAACGGCTTGGGAGTTGTATCTTCTGGCATATGCCGTCCAGTATAATAAAAAATGGGTCCTTGCACAATGTGCAAGGACCGAGGTGTTAGTTAATCTGATCAACCGATGTGTCGGCATTGGCGACATACTCCAGTGCGTACCGCGCAATTTTCTTAAGCGATCTGCGCCATTCTTCTTCCGACACGACAAGGAAGTACCGCGGCGCGTGCGTATCGCGATAGACAACGAACGAGTCGCGAAAGTTCACCACCCGCATCCGCGCATTCATCACAGCCGCCTCTTGCGTTGCAAATCCCTTTGACCGACTCATGCCCATTCGCTCCCCCTCAAAGATCCCCCACCCTTGCGCCGCTTCTGGCAATCACGATTGTATCATAGTATAGTTTGGTCAAGAACACTATAAACCGATCATGACATAAAGTATATGGGTAAAAAATCTACCGTAGCACTCCTCCTTATCCTCGCCCTCGGCATATTCCTGCGTTTTTTTCAGTTCACCGCGCTTCCGCCCGGGCTCTATCCGGACGAGGCGATGAACGGAAGCAACGCGCTGGAAGCCATCCATACCGACACTTACAAATTATTCTATCCGGAAAACAACGGCCGCGAAGGGCTTTTTATCAATATTCAGGCACTCTCCATCTGGCTTTTCGGAAATACATCGTGGGCATTGCGTTTCGTTTCGGCTATTTTTGGCATACTCACCATTCTCGGTGTGTATCTCGTGGCGAAAGAATTGTTCATGCCTTCTCCCCGTCATCCCGAACACATTCGCTTCGCTCAGTATAAACTCCGTGAGGGATCCCGTGAGAATTCAGAAGGTTTCGGGATTCCTCGCGGGGCCTGTCCAGAGGGCATCCGAAGGGCTCGGAATGACGAAATATTCGGTATTTCATCGGGTAAAGTCATTGCCCTTCTCTCGGCATTTTTCATCGCCACAAGCTATTGGCATCTTCATTTTTCGCGCATGGGATTTCGTGCCATCTCGTTGCCATTTTTTGCCGTATTCGGGATCTATTTTCTCCTCCGCGGCATCCGACGAAGTACCGTCTCCGACATTGTTTTGGGTGGTATTTTCACCGGCCTGGGATTCCACACCTATATCGCCTTCCGCTTTATGCCGTTGGTGCTTGCGCCACCCCTTCTGCTCTATCTCTCGCGTTGGTGGCACTCACGCGGTATAACTGTGAGTACAAAATTAAAATCGGCGTGCGCTCCCTGCGTCGTTACCCTTTTCATCTTTGCCGTCTTCATCACCGCTCTTCCCATCGGTTGGTATTTTCTGCACAATCCAGCGGACTTCATCGGCCGGGGTGGACAGCTTTCTATTTTTTCCGCCGATGCGCCGGCACGCGAGTTCGCCATCGCGAATCTGAAAACGGTCGGCATGTTTTTTGTCCGCGGCGATTGCAATCCGCGGCATAATTATAATTGCTTGCCGGAGCTTAATCCGATTGTTGCGCTCTTTTTTCTCATCGGCATTATCCGGGCGCTTCGGCAGCTCTTTGGAAGAAACGCTGGACCGCACCTCCGTATGGCATCACTTACTCTACTGTCATGGCTCGCGTTCATGTCCCTTGGCGTCACGCTCACGCGTGAAGGGCTTCCTCACGCCCTCCGCGCTATCGGTATGATCCCACCGGCCCTTATTCTTGCAGGCTGGGGAGGTGCCGTATGCCTTCAAAAACTTCTCGCTGGAGCGAAAAAGTTATCCGACAAGGACAAGCGCCGCCGCGGCATGCGCCGCAGGATCATTGGCTTCGCCGTACTTTTGGCAACTATCCCCCTCTTCACTTTCTACAGTTATTTTGTCCTCTGGGGCACGAGTGCCGCCGCACGAGATGCGTTTGCCGCAGACATTACCCACCTCGGCATGTATCTCGCCGCGCTTCCGCCCGAAACGGAAAAATATATCATCGTACAGGAAGGGGACTTTTTCGTACGCGTACAGACCGTCATGTATCTCACCGATACTTACGAAGATGTAAAACGCGCCGCGCGGCACACACATTATGTGCCTCTCTCCCAACTTGATATGATCGCCTCTGCTCCCTCCATACTCATCGCGCCACTTAATCAAAGCGACATCGAGGAGGTTCGCACGTTCATCGCAAAAAAATTCCCGGCATTGCGCATGGCAATACCGGGCGACTTCACGATCTTTAAATAGGAGCCGGTGGGATCAAGCTCATGCTCAACTGTCTTCCGTCATCAAGTATAAGATCCACTAAACAGCCATCCTCTAAGGAAGAAGCAAGTGCTGAAAAAAAATGATCAAGACCGGATACCTTCTCGACGCCGATAACGGCTCCACCAAAAAGAGTATCCAAGTGCCTCCCGTCGGAAAAGGTAATTCTTGCTTCCATACTCTTTTATCCCTCCTCGTACACCGTCGGTATGCATGGTACAATTGCACTGTTATTCTTTCGTAAAAGATATAACACACTATGAGACCATTACAAAACTCATTTCACCAGTCTCTTGAGATAAAACTTGATAAACGCCATATGACAGAATCCTTGGTAGGTTCGGGTGCTTCTCTCCATAAAGCGGTCAACCCTTCGGTTGTTGTTGAGCCAGTTGAA
>JAUYPE010000001.1 GCA_030697705.1 bacterium
TGGCGTGTGGATTTTTAAATCCCCCTTGTGGGGATAACTTAACTATCCCCCTTGTGGGGATAACTTAACTATCCCCCTTGTGGGGATAACTTAACTATCCCCCTTGTGGGGATAACTTAACTATCCCCCTTGTGGGGATAACTTAACTATCCCCCTTGTGGGGATAAGTGTTCTTGACCACCAAACGTCTTGTGGTAACATGAAAGGGTATCTTTTTCCAGTAAAAAAATCTACATCGGCTTTGTGTACAGACGCGTAGTCCGTACGAATGAATGGTGAGCCGGTGTCCGATTTACCAATCGGTATTAGTACTTATCTTACCTCTCAACCGCCCAGCGGCGGACTCCTAAAAAATACGTTCGCAAAGCCGTTTTATATCAAACGGTTCTTTTCTTTTGGCTTATTGTTCATTACCGTGCTTGCGCCATTTTCCGCGCGGGCAAGCGTCCTTTCCGATTTTGTGCAGTTCATTACCGGCGCACGTGCCGATGCGGAGGAGGGACAACATAAAGAGCTCTCGGCGGGTGCCGCGCTCGCCCTGCCTTTGCTGGGAAGTAGCGGGGCTACGAGGATTCCCGAGACGGGTACGGACACGACGAACAGCGTGGCGGATAATGCGGTTGACTTACCGACCTCGCAGGACTCGGCGTTTATCGGCAGTCGCAATCCTCTGGGGGTGCTTCTGCCGGATCTCGGTCAGGACCAGATTTTCGTTTATACCATACAGAAAGGCGATTCCGCCACGGGAATTGCAGTGCGGTTCGGTATCTCACTTAATACGCTCTTGTGGGCGAATAATATAAAGAGCGCAAAACAACTAAAAGAGGGCGACGAGCTTTTAATTCTGCCGGTTTCGGGGGTGCAGTACGAGATAAAAAAAGGTGACACGATTGAAAAGATCGCAAAAAAATTCAAGGGTGACGCAAGTGAGATTATGAGTTTTAACGGACTTGCGGTGGGGCATGTTCTTAATATTGGTGACGATATTATCATTCCCGATGGCGAGTTGGAGACACTGGCGCCTATTACACCTCGTGTTTCACCTAAGCGAACCGTGCTTCCTGCTCTTTCGGGATCGCGTTTTGCGAAGTTACCGGAGTTGGAAGGGTATTTCCTGCGCCCTATTTCCGCTGGGCGTAGATCGCGAGGTATTCACGGGTATAACGGCGTTGACCTTGCCGATTCATGCGGCAAGCCGATTTATGCTTCTGCGGCAGGGACGGTTATTGTGGCGCGTACGAGTGGATGGAACGGCGGGTATGGTGAGTATGTCGTTATTTCGCATCCCAATGGGGTGCAGACGCTGTATGGTCATATGAGTTTTATCGGTGTTGCGGTCGGGGCATCTGTTGGACAGGGAGAGCGAATAGGTTACATAGGTTCAACAGGCAATTCCACTGGATGTCATGTGCACTTTGAGATTCGCGGCGCAAAAAATCCCTTTTAATTCGCCAATCCCGAGCAACAAGCCGGTCGAAGATTTATTTTTATTTTTGAAAAATTTTCTTCAGTGATTAGTCATTCCCTCGCTATTGATTTGTCGTCTTTGTCTTTATGGCTATAGCGATTCACGCCGCCCAAGTCGTTGGGCTTGATGCCCAACCTATTCTCGTTGAGGTTGATCTGACGTCGGGGCTTCATATTTTCACCATTGTGGGACTTGCCGATAAAGAGGTGCAGGAGTCGCGCGAGCGCATCTCGGCGGCGATAAAAAATCTCGGTGCCGTCGCCCCGCACCAAAAAAGCCAGCGCGTGATCGTCAATTTAGCACCCGCGAATATCAAAAAAGAAGGTCCTGCGTTTGATTTGGCTATAGCGCTGGGGTATCTTCTCGCCTCGGGTCAGGTGGCGTTTGATCCGTCCGGTATCATTTTTTTGGGCGAATTGGGGCTGGATGGCGCACTCCGTCCCGTCTCCGGCGTTTTACCCATGGCGATGACGGCGCGCGCGCACGGATTTAACACGCTCATTCTTCCCCGCGGCAACGGTGTGGAGGCCGCGCTTATTGAAAATGTCGCCGTGAAGGAGGCGAGGACGCTTGCGGAAGTCGTTGAGCATCTCACGGGGCGAAAAAACCTCCCAACCCTTCCCCGCACTGTGCCCGTTGCCGCGTCGAATGCCAATGCACTTGATTTTAAAGATATAAAAGGTCAGGAGTATGCCAAGCGCGCGCTGGAAATTGCCGCCGCTGGAGGACATAATATCTTGTGCTGGGGACCGCCGGGAAGCGGGAAGACGATTCTTGCCCGCGCGCTTCCATCACTCCTGCCATCACTTTCGTTTGAAGAAGCGCTTGAGGTGAGCAAGATTTACAGTATTGCCGGTTTGTTAAAACAAACACTTCCCTTTGTCGCGCATGCGCCGTTTCGCAGTCCGCACCATACCGCAAGCCATGCCGCCATAATTGGTGGCGGGACACTCCCTCGCCCGGGCGAGGTAACGCTCGCGCACCGCGGCGTTTTATTTTTGGATGAATTCGCGGAGTTTGACCGGCGCGTCATAGAATCGCTCCGCCAGCCGACGGAAGAGCGGACGGTGACCATTACCCGCACGCAAGGAACGGAAACATTCCCCGCGCATTTTATGCTCGTCGCGGCGATGAATCCATGTCCGTGCGGCAATGCTGGTAATCCTTCAAAAGATTGCACCTGCACGCCCGGGGCTATCCTGCGCTACAAGAAAAAAATATCCGGTCCGATACTTGACCGTATTGACCTTCATGTGGAGGTGCCCGCCATCGCGTATGAAAAATTAAGCGGCGGCGACGGTGAGCCATCCTCCGCCATTCGCGATCGGGTTGCCCGCGCCCGTGAAATTCAACGAGAGCGTTTTTCCGGTCTGCCCATCACCGTCAACGCCGAGATGAATCTCGCACAACTTAAGCAATTCATTTCCGTGACAGACGATTTAATAGAAACACTTAAAGCGGCGCACGAACGCTACCAGCTTTCCGCCAGGAGTTACCACCGTGTGCTCAAGCTCGCTCGCACCATCGCCGACCTTGCCGGTTCTGCCGTGGTCGCAAAAGACCATCTTCTGGAAGCCCTTAACTACCGTCCAAAACAGGAGTTGTGAAATGAAAACCCACTTATTTTTTTGTAACGCGCTCCTCCTTCTTTCAACTCTATCTCCTCTTTCAACAAATCAAAAGAGGCATAAGTCCGCTCCCGAGTCAATAAGGACATGGTAGCCGATTTCATTACCGCCATGCTTTACCTTGATAGGTATAACTGGTCTCAATACCGAGCCGCTGTACCGCGCGTATCTGAATTTCATAGCGCACCAACATAAGCTACCAGTTTTTCAGGGATATGGGTGAGAAAAGGCGTCTTATCCGTCTTTTTTTTGCCAATGCTAACGCCTCACGAGCGGTTTTTCCCGTGCCCAAAACCGTCTCTTCGTCTTCCGCAAGCGCCACCCAGAGGCCTTTGTATTTCTTGTAGATGGTCGTCCAATCTTTTGCCATACGGGCATACTAGCATACTGTTCCGGTTGAGTACAGATCGTTAGTTGGTGGGCTCAATTTGATCTCGAATTTTCTGCAACTGGTAGAGCAACTTGTTCCCGTGTGCGAGTGCCCATTTTATGAATATTAGTTTCCCACTACTCCGTGTGCTCAATATCAAACTCTGCGGCAGGGTTTGCCCCCAGCCGCGCGGCATCAATGGGTTTGCCGCATGTTTTGCAGATGCCATAGGTGCCCTGTTCAATCCGGTGGAGCGCGGCGATAACCTCGTCGCGGCGTTCGTTCAGCACGCGCGCTGTTTCTTGGCGCACGGCATATTCTTCCGACTCATCCGCCTCCTCGTCGGCGGGCATATGCGTGACACTCTCCCCTTCTCCTTCTTCAAAACGGGGATACGAAACCGCCGGCACGCCGCCGTCGGTCATTTTCGCCTCCTGTATGGCGGTAATCTCGTCAGTGAGGCGACGATGTTCGTCCTCAAGGTGTTGTTCCAGTTTGTTGCGCAGTTCGCGGTCAATCATAGAGGTGTTCTTTATGGTTTCTCTGACGGTTCCTTATCCTACCGCGCGTTAAAGAGGCGGTCAATGACGGTTTCCAGAGCGCGCATGCTCGTAATGAGGATAATGTAGTTTCGCGCGGGGAAAAGAGCGTACCCGACGCCCAAGTCTTGATCCACTGATCGCTTAAGAAAACGCCAATCAATATTGCGATAAGTGCCACTGGTAAAGCTTGTTGTGGTTGCAGTAAGTTCCGATGAGAACATGAGCGGTTGAAAGTTGGTGCCGAGCGCCGTCTCCCATACGCGTAAGTCCTGCAGAGCACGATCCGAATCCGTCACGCGCACGACGAGACCAAATCGCTCTCCTTCCGCGGTTGCGGCAAAAAATGTCATAAGTGGACCCTCGGTATTATCCAAAAAACGCGGTGGTGGCGTAATGCGTTCCACATCGAAAAGATCCGCCAGCGACGCATAATACTCGCCGCGCTCATCAGTCAGCTTTATGAGTACGCGCTTGATCGTTCCTTGCCGTCCGGATTTTTTTGCGAGGTTGTCCAAGAGCTCAAGAAGTATGACGCGGTCTCCAGCAGGTGCGGCGAGCTCTTCGGTGCCCTCGGTGGCGAAAAATGGCATCGGTATCACGGCGGGCTGGCGCGGAATGGGGGCATTTGGTGAGACGACGTGCCGGAGTCCGGGGATTTTTGCGGCGAGTTGGGGAAAGAAAAAAAATCCCACGACAACACCAGCACCAAGCGTGAGAATGACAATGAGTGGTATGAGAAATGATCTTTTTCGCGTTTTATGTTGATTGAGTAGCAATCCATTGGTTTGGAGCGGTGTGTCTTCCCGACCTTGGTGCATGAATTGAATAAGGGCGGGCGGTTTATTTGCATAAAACATTCCCTCCATATCCGAGCGCATCGTGCGCATGGCTGGTTTTGGTTCCCGTGCGGTCGATGAAACACGCTCCGCCGGAGACGCTTCGGAAGGGGGTGCTTCTTGATTGTGCGGATCTGTTTCGGGAGGCATAAAAAAACGGGCCGGAGAAACGAATAGAGTAAACGAATCCTCACGCGCCCGTTTTCTCGGTGTTCCTGAAATACTGCTATTAAGAGAATCGGTCCGGGCGCCGTTGTTTGTGGTGGAAGCCGCTGTTGCGTGAGTGTCCATCACCATGCGGAGACGCGGCATTTTGCTGCCGTGCGCGCTCAATGTCCACATCGCTGTAGCGACCGGGGACATCTTTGAGCGAGAGGTTGACGCGCCCTTGGTCGTCAATATTTTTTACCATGACGGGCACGACCTCCCCTTGTTGTATAATATCAGTTACGCGCTCAACGCGCCACGGCGCCAATTCCGAGATGTGGATAAGCCCCTCCTGTCGGGGACCAATTTCTACCATCGCACCGAACTCAAAGAGGCGTGTCACGGGACCTTCCAGTAGTTCACCTGCCTTGATTTCCCGCGTCACTTGCCGGATAAGGGCGAGCGCACGCTCCATGCCCTCCGCCTTGATAGAGGTAACGAAAACCGAGCCGTCGTCCTCAATATCAATCTGCGCTCCTGTTTCTGCGATAATGGCGTTGATCATCTTCCCACCAGGACCAATTAAAGCACCGATTTTTTCAGGACTGATTTTAATGGTTGTTACGCGCGGCGCCCATTGGCTCAATTCCGGTCGCGGCGCGCTGATCGTCGCCTCCATCACGTCAAGAATTTGCAGGCGCGAGCGGCGCGCATGCGTGAGGGTGTCTTTAATAATTTCGGGCGTAATGCCCTCAATTTTTACATCCATCTGGACGGCGGTAATGCCGTCGCGCGTGCCGGCGACTTTGAAGTCCATATCGCCGTGGTGATCCTCTGGTCCCTGAATATCCGTCAGGACGACATACTTCCCCTGCTCGTCCATCATGAGTCCCATCGCGGTTCCCGCCGCCGCTTTTTTAACGGGCACACCCGCGTCCATGAGTGCAAGAATAGATCCACAGACCGATGCCATAGAGGACGAGCCGTTGGATGACAACACTTCAGACACAAGACGAATCGTGTAGGGAAATTCTTCTTTGGTAGGAATCAGAGGAAAGAGCGCGCGCCCCGCCAGTGCGCCGTGACCAATATCGCGCCGTCCCGGGCCACGGAGGGGCTTGACCTCACCGACGGAAAACGGCGGGAAGTTGTAGTGGTGCAAGAATCTTTTTTTCATTCGTATCTCCATACCCTCCACAATCTGCTCGTCGCCCGGTCCTCCGAGCGTAAGGGATGAGAGGACGTGCGTTTCGCCGCGCATGAACATGCCCGAGCCGTGCGTGCGCGGGAGCACTCCTACCGACGCGCGAATAGCCCGCAGCTCATCCGGTTTTCTTCCATCCGGCCGCTCGCCCTTTTCTAAAATCCGCGCGTGCACTATTTCATTGATTGCCTCCTCAAACATGAAGTCCGCCGATCCTTTCAGATACGTAGTACCAAACTGCTCCTTCAAGTGCGCGTGCCATCGCTCCCGCACCGCCTCCCGTGCGGCGCGCATTGCCGTCTTGTCCTTGGTATATACGGCACTTTCCAGCTCCTTGAAAAAATCCTTCTTCATGAGTGCCGCCCATTCGGGAGGCATGGCAAGAAGCGGGACTGTCGCCTTGACGGGAGCGTGTTTGGAAACAATCTCATCCTGGAATACTGCGAGTTGTTTGATAAACTCCTCGCCCCAAATGACACTGCGCGCAAAGTCACTTTCGGAAATCTCATTCCCGTTTACCTCAAGCATGTTAATACGCTCGCGCGTACCGGCGACGATGGCATCAAGATCAGAGGTGAGTCGTTCGGTGTAGGTCGGGTTGATGATAAACTCTCCACTCTCCGGATTCCTTCCCACGCGCACTGCCGCAACCGGACCCGCCCAGGGAATATTAGAGAGCGAAAGGGCGAGTGATGCGCCAAAAAGAGAAATAATGTCCGGGTCATTCTCGTCGTCAATGGAAAGGACGGTCACGATAACCTGTACCTCGTTACGCATTCGTAGATCAAACCGCGGACGAATAGCGCGGTCAATGAGGCGGGAGACCAAAATCGCCTCCTCGGAGGGCCGTGTCTCGCGTTTGATAAAGCGCGAGCCGAGAATCTTTCCCGCGGCATAATACTTCTCTTCGTAGTCCACCATGAGCGGGAAAAAGTCCCCTCCCTCGCGGGGGTGCGTGCCCATAACGGCGGTGGCAAGCACCATCGTGTCGTCCACGCGCACCAAAACCGAGCCATTGGCGTGCTCTGCCCAGTTTGTCAGCTCAACCTCCCACTTTTTTTCTCCAACCATCCGCGAATATTTGTGTGATTCCATACGAACGATGTCCGAGCAGTGTCGCGGCAAAAAAGAGATACTTCCGATACTGTATTCATTTCTCACCGCGAACCTTGCAAAATTCGTAATGAGAAATGAACGAAGTATCGTAAACTTTTATCTTCTTTTGCACGCGCTCCACCGCTCTTTTTAAATTATAAATACTATTAATCTTCTTTATGCGGTAATTAAATTAAGGTTTCACTTTGAGTGAGGAAAGAACTTTTACAAAAAATTCTTTCTCCTGATTCGGAGGAATAATACCCGGAAGATTGAGATAGGTCTGATAGTTTCCATGGACAGGGATAAATTCGGAGATAAAGGGACGATTAACAACTAAAGTATTGGTCGAGGATATGGGGAAATAATAAGTGTATATTCCACACCCTTCTGCCCCGCTAGTAATTTGAAATCCACTCAAAGAGCCAATATTAAATTTATCAATGAATCCTTCGGACAATTTAAGAATATTGTCCTCAAAGAAATTCTTAACTATGTAGTCCGATCCCTGATTGCTTTGTACCGTATCTTTCAAGTTCTTATTAGAAACCATGATAGAAACGCCGAAGTCAGAAAGTTTGTCTAGCGGCGGTGTATCCGTATCGCCCTTAAAATCACACGGGTCAGTGTGCTTGTAGGCAATAGAGTGGCTCAGGACAACCGTTTCTCCATCTTGTTTTACTGAAATTAAAGATGGATATTCAAATTCAAGCGCAGCGCCAGAATATTTTTTCCATCCGGATGTTGCGGTGGGAGATAGGGCGGGTTGCAGGGGCGTGTTGTCATTTTGAGTTGGAGATGTTTGTTCCGTCTGATCTTTAATCAAAGTAGAATACCCTACGGCACTAGCGAGGGCGACAATGATGATGGCTAAAATGATATGTACCAATCCTTTTTGGTTCATAGGTTCAAGATTAATACCCTACTCAAATACCTTTTCAGAGAGTTTCTCCGCCTCTTTGAGGAAAAATTCCTGCCACGCCTTTTTGTCAAGTTTCTCCAACATGCGGGGGTAGTCCTTCAGTTCTTCTGCTCTCACATATTGAGCACCGAGCTGGATGGGATCAATATAACTATCAAATTTTATTTGAGCGTTATCAATCAGAGTATTAAGAGTAAGTGTCGGGTCGTGGGTGAGGATCAAATACAGATCAATAAAATCACGGGAACGGGGCTTTTGGTAAATAGTGAATAGCTTGTTGGTGGCAATATCAATTAAACTGTCTATAAAAAGCTCGCCCATTTTCTGTTTTTGTTCTATGCAGGTAAACGGAAAATAGGTGAATTCCGTCTTGATAATATCGCTATCGGTATGGAGAAAAAATAGATTCCGGTTGAAACTTTGCTGGTATTCTATCTTCTCAACGCCAGCGGCTTTTTGGATCTTCTTTAAAATAACCGAGATGCTTTGCGGATCAAACTCTTGCTCGGAAAAAAAGTCCAAATCTTCGGAAAGTCGATGATGAAGGTAAAATTCGGCAAGCGCCGTGCCTCCAGTTAAATAGAAGTTCGCACAGATTAATTTCTCATGGGAGAGAAGGTCAAGAAGTTTTTTCTGATTCTCCGAGAGAATTGATGGCTGGCTCATACTTATACAAAAAGGGACAAGAATTTTCTTTTATAAGGGTCAATATCTACTTCACCCCAGTGCTTTCTCAACTCGTTGAGATCAATTTTTTCTTCTCCCAAGCCAAAATTAATAAGTTGCTCAAGGCGCCACACGGAGAACTTTCCAGGGTCTTTCTGTAACTCCGATATATCAGTAGACCAGTTTTTCATAGGTTAATTCTTAATCTGCATGAGGTATTTTGCCGGTTCGGCGCCAAGGTCTATAAACTCATCCGCCGCCTCTTTGATGCGCTGAGAAGACGAGCGACCAAAGGCGGCAACCTCAACCTGCGTACCGAATACTTGGTGGAGATAGTCAATAAGCGGGACGAAATCGCCGTCTCCTGACATGAGTACCAGCGCGTCAATACTGTTGCCAAGCTTCACCGCATCCATGGCAATACCGACATCCCAGTCGGCCTTTTTGACGCCGCCGGGAAAAATCTGCAGATCCTTAATCCGCGTTTCTATTCCGATTTTGTTCAATGCCTCCAGAAAAGTTTTTTCCTCCCCCGACTCGGTGCGGATGACATACGCCATGGCGCGAATCAACTGCCGACCGGCGACGGCGGACTTGAGCACCTCTTTGAAATTCACCCGCGCGTTGTAGATGTTTTTCGCGGAGTGGTAAAGATTCTGTACGTCAATGAGGATGGCGACGCGCTGTGCTTTGTGTTTAATGACGGTCACAAGAGAGACAAATACTGAATGCCAAAATATAAATTATAAATAAGAGAAGACCGACCTCGGTTTCTTATTCGGCATTGAGCATTTATAATTCAGCATTATTTATCGCTTGAGACCGAGGTGGCGGATGATTTTCACATACTCCACTGGTTCGTGGATTTTGAGGTAATCCAAAAACTTCTTGCGGCGCGCGACCATACCAAGGAGTCCCCGGCGGGAGTGGTTGTCCTTGGGGTTCTGCTTGAGGTGGATGGTGAGATGGGTAATCTCCTCACTCAACACGGCAACCTGCACCGCGCTGGAGCCGGTATCTTTGTCGTGGATGCGAAACTTGCCGATTACCTTGGTCTTTTCTTTTGCCGTAAGTGCCATTATACTGGTCGGGTTGATGGAATTGTCCCGCTGCTTCTCCTGAAGACGCAGAAAGCCGTTCCACTCCGTTGTGGGCTAATCGTAGCATAAATACCGCTCTCATGCAACTACCCTCCTTGGTTTCCCATAGAGCCCTCCGGTTGGGTGTTTTAGCGCTTCTTCTCTGTCCGGCGGTTGCCGGAGCTTTCCCACTCCCCTCTCGCGCGGTTGTTTCGGGCGTGCCGTTTACCGTACAGGCGCCTTTTGGCAACTGGCGTCAGCCGTGGCAGGACTTTTGCGAGGAGGCATCGGTGGTCATGGCGGCGCATTTTGTCCTTGACTTGCCGCTCACCCCCGCGGTTGCCGAACAAGAAATGCAGATTATCCGGCAGTACGAAGAATTGGTATATCGCCGCTCGCGCGACACCTCGGCGGATGAGACGGCTGGTATTTTGCAAAAGCTCTACGGCTTGAAAAATATCCAAGTATTGCCGGTTGCTGCATCCGATGATCTCAAAAAAGAACTTGTTATGGGCCGTCTTGTAATCATCCCTGTCGCCGGTCGCCTCCTTAAAAATCCTCATTTCACTTCTCCCGGTCCGAACTACCACATGGTCGTGGTGAGTGGCTATGATGATGCGCGGGGCATCTTTATCACTCATGACCCCGGTACGCGTTGGGGCAAAGGATATACCTACGGTCAAAAACTCCTTTTTGGTGCCATCCATGACTGGAATGGTGGCGATGTTATGCGTGGTGAAAAAAAGATGATCGTCGTGGGGAAATAAATTATCCTGTGGCGGGGGATTATGAAAAAAGGACTCACATGTGTATATGAGTCCTTTCAGGATGAACCTTACCATATGATATTTCTTTGCGGTGTGTGTCAAAAAACTATTAGCTCTGCCGCGCGGCTTTAAGCGCGCTGGCGAACCAGACGAGTTCATCTAAGAATTTTTTCACCCGCTCGGTGAATGACGGATCAGTTATCTCACCGTCGCGAAAGAGCGTCTTGATATAGGGAAAGTAAATGGCGGATTTGATGGGCACCAGGGCGAAGTCAATGAGGATAAGACGGAGTTGTTCCATCATGCGGTCGCCGCCCATCTGTCCACTGGAAACGCCGCATACTCCTACCGGTTTGTGGGCGTATTCGTCATATGCGCTGTCAAGTAATAATTTTAACTCTCCCGGATAGCCGTGGTTGTATTCGGGCGAGACGATGATAAGCCCGTCGGCGCGCGTAATTTTTTCACGATACCGTTTTGCCATGTCCGACTCTCCCGTATCGTCCGTTCGGGTGAAGAGATAGTCGCGTACATCAATCAATTCGGTCGTGATCCCGCCGTACCGCTCCACCGCCTTGAGTATGAAACGCGCGACGTGTTCCGACCGCCTTCCCTCCCGCGCCGTCCCGAGGATGAGGGGGATAAAGAGGTTTGTTTCCATAGGTTCGCGGTTGAAATGAAATAAGTCCGCGCGGCAGGGTTCGAACCTGCGACCTTGGGCTTAAGAGGCCCCTGCTCTACCAGCTGAGCTACGCGCGGGAGCGTTGCCGGACAAGATGATGGTATCCTCTTTGCGGTCCTAATTCAATACGAGACGACCCGCTGAAATCTCGGCGGGTTTTTTTATTCTCTCTTTTTTATTGTTCCTTGCAGGAAGAGGTGGTAGTCCTTCGCAAAAAAGAATTTTGCAAGATCAGCGATACTGTAGGTGATGAAAAAAGCTGCAAAGACATCAATACTGTAGTGGAGGTGCCCCATAAGCACAGCTGCGCTCAATACAAATGATGTGCCGAGAAAGAGGAAGCGCCTGACCGGCTGGTCCCAGAATATGAGCGCCATAAGAAAAGGTATACCGGTGTGTCCGGAAAAGAAGAGGTCGCCGCCGAACGTAACCCATGCGAGTGGGTTGTGATTTGAGAGTATAACGCCGTCCACAGCAGGTTTGATGTGGGTGAAGGTGATGAAAAAAGAACGGATAAAGACGAAGAGAGCAATACTTTTCAAAAGAAAAGGAAGCCGTTCTGGTTCCGCAAGAGCGATGCCGGTGATGATAAAAAAAAGCACGACAGCGCCGTAGATGAAGAGAATATCCACATCAAAGACGGGTATATTGCTCAAGATGAGATCAGTTACCTTGTTGCTGGCACTTTCTTCGGCATAAATGCCGGCAAAGTAATTCGCTACCAGGCTTGCGGAAAACAAAAAAAAGCCGATGGCAACCGATATAATCCAGACCTTGGAAGAAAAAAGTTTTGCGTATCTCTCAGCGATGGTCATAGTTGTTTTTTATCATTAGTTATGCGCGCAGATGGTTTTTGGTGCCATGCCAAGGATGTTTTAATAATGTCGTCAAGTGAACATTTTGTTCGCCAACTGAGTTGTTCGTGCGCGCGTTTGATATCCGCGACCAATCGTGCCGGATCGCCGGTTCGCCGCGGCTCGTTTATCACTGGCACTTTTTTACCGCTTATGCGTTCAACCGCCGTGATAATTTCCTGTACGGAATAACCTGTCCCGCTTCCGACATTGAACGTCAAGTTCGTGCCTCCCGCCATAAGGTGCCGGAGCGCAATGAGATGCGCTTGTGCAACATCATTCACGTGGATATAGTCGCGTATGGCGGTACCGTCCGGCGTCTGGTAGTCCTTGCCGAATACATGAAACGCCGGCTGGCGACCGAGTGCCGCGCCGAGTATGAGAGGGATTGCGTGTGTTTCGGGATGATGCGCTTCGCCGATAGTGCCGTCAGGATCGGCTCCGGCGGCGTTAAAATAGCGGAGACAGGCAAATATTATGCCGTGTGCGGCAGCGGAATCGGCAATCATCCGTTCCGTAATATATTTGGTCATGCCGTACGGATTTATGGGGTTCAGAGGATGTGTCTCCGGGATCGTATCGCCCTCCGCGTTGCCATAAACGGCCGCACTGCTTGAGAAGATGATGGTGGTAATGCGTTCGGTGTGCATCGCCTCCAGAAGGCAGAGCGAGCCGACGACATTCGTGCGATAATACTGTTCGGGGTTTCTCACCGAATCCCCCACGGCGATCAGACCGGCGAAGTGAAGTACCGCCTCGGGTTTATAGCGGCGCATAACCTCGCCAAGGCGCACACTATCCGTGATATGGCCAACTTCAAGCGGTCCCCACCTGACTGCCCACTCATGTCCGTCTGAAAGATTATCAAAAACGATCGGCGTAAATCCCGCTATAGCAAGCGCTTTGCACGCGTGGCTCCCGATGTAGCCCGCTCCGCCGGTGACAAGGATGTTCATGTATGAATTATCGGTAATTCTCACGTACTGTCAATCGCGAACTTCCTCTTGCGAGACAGGATGGGCTTGGTAAGTATCCGATCCTATCTTATACTTGGAGAAGCGGAGATTCTGCTCTATCCGCGCTCTATCCCCCACCTCTTATGCCCGATCTTCTCGCTCTTGTCATCCAGTATCGCTATGCGATACTCTTTCCACTCGCTTTTTTTGAGGGACCCATTGTTTCGTTTGTTATCGGCATGCTCATTGCTCGCGGTTACTTTAATGTTCCTCTTGCCTACACCATCCTCATCCTGGGAGATCTTATTCCCGATACGGCATATTATCTCTTGGGTCGGTATGGCGAACGAAAAACACTTATCAGTCGGTATGCCGCAAAAATCGGCATCAAGGAAAATCACTTCGGTGCGATACGGAAACTGTGGCATAATCATCCCGGCAAGACGATGTTTTTCAGTAAGCTTGCGTATGGTCTTTCCACGCCGTTTCTCGTTTTCGCGGGAGTGGTCGGCATGCCGGTCAAAAAGTTCATCTCCTACGCTCTGCCTGTCACCCTGATACAATATGCGCTTCTCATGGCACTCGGATATTATTTCGGCGGTTCTTTCAATATTATCGCGCAATCGTTTAAAGATATCCAGATAATCATCGTTGCGATCATCGCTCTTGCGTTCGGCTACTACCTGCTTCAATGCTACATGCGGAAGAAGCTCTTGCAGGAAGAAAAAAAAGAGGAAGAACGCATGGTGTGATTTTTTATGCGCATTGCAATTTGTACCGACATTTATCTTCCTCAATTGTCCGGTATTGCGGACTCGCTTGGGATTCTTGCTCGCGAGCTTAAGATGCGCGGTCACAGTGTCCGTATCTATGCCCCACATCTTCCCGGGGCGATCATTGATCCAGAGATTATGCGTCTGCCGTCGTATCAAATCCCGGGCGCGGGGGGGTTGTCGCTGGTGATGCCTCTGGGAGTCGTGCGGGATATGAAAAATTTCAAACCGGATGTTATCCATACGAATACCTATTCAACCGCCGGGCTTTTTGCGCTGTATGCGGCGTGGCGTCTGCGCGTTCCTCTCGTCGGAACCGACCACACGTTCCCTGCCGACTATCTCCACTACGTCAAACTTAATTTCAGACCCTTTCCTTATCTCATAAAAAAATTTGCAGCGTGGTATTATAACCACTGCGGATTTGTGACGGCGCCAAGTAAAAGCATGCTGAATGAACTTGCGGCATACGGGATGCACCGATCGGTGCGCGCCATTTCCAATCATATTCCCTCTGATGTGTTTCGCCCCCTGCCGGCAAAGGAAGAGCTCAAGAAAAAATATGGTGTTGGTCCTCGCGCGATACTTATTTTCGGCCGCATCGCGCGGGAAAAAAATCTTGATTATGCGGTTGCCATTTATGTGGAAGTTGCACGTCGGACGGATGCGGAGCTGGTTTTTATCGGGGGCGGTCCGTACCGCGCGGCGATTGAAAAACAAGTTCGCGAACAAAAACTGGACAGCTGTGTGCGTTTTCTGGGAACGCTTCGCGACGAGCCGCTTGTGGAGGCGATCAATGCTTGCGAAGTATTTCTCATTACCAGCACCTCTGAAACCCAATCTATGACGACCTTGCAGGCCATGGCGTGTTGTCTTCCGGTTGTGGCGATTGCCGCCGGAGGATTGCCCGAATATGTTCACGACGGAGAGAATGGTTTCGTGGTTTCCTCTGAACAAAAAGATCTCTTTGTTGAGAAAATAATAACATTACTCAATAATACAGAGCTCGCACAACGATTGGGAGCGGCAGGTCGTGTGAGTGTTGCACCGTTTGCACCCGAACATATCGCTGGACAATTTGAGGGGATTTATCGGAACGTTATAAGGCAATCGTATGGGTCAGAAACCGTTTGATTTTTTGGAGGAACTAACGAAAGAGCTATTCCTATGAAAATAAGTTTTGTCATTCCCGCGCACAATGAAGAGGGGTATCTCGCCGCGTGCATAGTGTCCATTCAAAAAGCGCTTGCCGCTGGCACGTACGATGCGGAGATTATCGTTGTCAACAATGCAAGCACCGACCGTACGCATGAAATTGCAGCATCATTCGTAGGGGTAGGGGTTATTGATGAACCACAGAAAGGTATCACCTATGCCCGTTCCGCCGGCTATCGCGCCGCAACTGGCGATTTGATTGCTAACATTGATGCGGATACCCGCCTCCCACCGGAGTGGCTTGACCGCGTCATGAAAGAATTCGGACGCGATAAAAATAAAAAACTCGTCGCCTTGAGCGGACCATTCCTTTATTACGACCTGCCGCTCCTCTCCCGCGTGTTCGTAAAGTTTTTTTATGGTTTAGGCTACGCAACCTATTTCGTGAATCATTTTATTCTGGGTGTGGGCGCGATGTTGCAGGGGGGCAACTTTGTCGTTCGCCGATCGGCGCTTGAACAGATTGGCGGGTACGACACCTCTATTGAGTTTTATGGAGAGGATACGGATATCGCGCGGCGTTTGGCTAAAATCGGCAGGGTGAAGTGGACATTTGGGCTTCCCGTGTATACGTCGGGAAGGCGACTGAAGGGCGAGGGGGTTATTGCGACGGGGGCGCGCTACGCGCTGAACTATTTCTGGACTACTTTTTTTGGCCGGCCTTTTACACTTAAGCATCGCGATGTGCGGGAGCGCAGCACTTTTTCAGCGTCAGTCGTCGCATCTCCGAAAGAAAAAAAGCGAGGAGTGTGATGTTTGAAGATTTATTAAATAATCGTAATGTGTGGTACACTTTCCAATGAGGTAATTATCCAATGTTCCGTGCGTCGCCAGTACCTTTCTCTATGGAAGCAACACTCATTTTTGCGCAAACGGTTTTTTATTTTACCGTGTCTCTCGCGGTCATGGCGGTTGGCATTTCGTGTGGCATCGTCACCCGCCGTCTCGTGCGCATCGCCCGGGAAATAGAAAATCTCTCCCGCAATCTTAATCATGCCTCAAGCGAGGCGGGCGAGCGAATAAACGATATTATAGAACGGCTTTCAGATATACCGATACTTTCCTTTTTTCTACGAAAACATTCGGCAACGCATAACGGGAAAGGTCGAGGAAGGTCACCTCATTATGTAAAAAAACAACATGAACAAAAAAGCGATGAATGAAAAAAGCTCAAGCGGAAGCGGGGGAAAAGTTTTGGAAGGCACATTAATTGGTGCAGTACTCGGTGTTGCGGCTGGAATGCTTCTTGCGCCGGAGTCAGGAAAGAAGATGCGGAGGGATATCAAGAAACTCTCCGGGGAGTTTTATCACTACCTCGCGCCAAAGATAAAGAAATTGGAGCGGATGGGCGAGGCGGAGTATCATGCTTTCGTAGCGCAAGGTATAAAGAAATATGCCAAAGCCAAGCGGCTCTCGCTGGCGGAAGAAAAGATGCTTGTCAATGAAGCTAAGCGCTCATGGGGACATATTAAAAAGCATTTGCCGTAGGAAAATAAAACACAAAAAAATCACCCCGACGGATATCGGGGTGATTTTTTTGTAGAACACGGGAAGGTAGCGTGCTACCCGCAATGTGGTTTTGAAAAAGCCAACCCGTTCTCTGTATAATACCCTCGGAGGAATTTAAACTCATTATAACAGTATTCCTGTACAAGGTGCGCCCACCAGGACTCGAACCTGGAACCCCCTGCTTCGAAGGCAGGTACTCTATCCAATTGAGCTATGGGCGCGCGCATAAAAGAGACCATTACAAAACTCTTCTCCGTTACGAAATCCCAGCATTTCGAGCGAGCCGAGGAAGGAGGACGAGGACGCATATGACCAAATATGCGTTGAGGACGACTGACGAAGGCGTAGCCGAAATGCTGGGATTGCAGTAG
>JAUYPE010000007.1 GCA_030697705.1 bacterium
GCAAAATCAAATAATAGGTGGAGAGTATTTTCTTGCTTGGCTCTGCCTCTAACGAGGCAGGCGGCGGGATCATACTTCTCACGGGCAAAAAAGGAGGGGGCGAGGGGGAGGAAATTTTTTGCCCGCTCGCGTTGGATAAATTCCAGTTAATTTGTCAGGGAAACTGTTTGATTCAGTGCGCTACGAGTCGCTGCTCCAACATAACCAGTTCCCACAGAAAGATTTATTGGCGTGAGTATTTTCTGTCGATTGCTCTCCTGAAATTTTACTACGGCTTTATATGTTAGCGATCCAAAGTATCCTGTTACCAACCCTTCTGGATAAACACCCGGAGTATCTCGTAAAATTATTTGGAGCAATCTCACATCATTTCCGGCCGAACCTCGAGATAGACTTCTTGCAAAAGGCTCGGACGTAGCAGTCGCTTCTCCACCCCCGACATATGCCGCTCTCGAAGTTTTAATTTCTAACACCCCGCTTTTCTCCGGCGTTAATTGCGGATTTACTCTGCGCCGTGCATTTACACTTGTGATAATGAGTTTCGTCCCGCCGTTAAGGAGTTGCAAGTCCTCGCCGATCCTCCTCGGATCAAATAGCACATTATTTCTCACCAGCCACTTTCCTAATCCTTGATATGAGTTAAGAGAGGGGACTTTGTTTATATCTTCTGTCGCGAGAATTTTGCTATACAAAATCTCTGACCCAGGAATATAGTATGCCGTATCGGCGAGGGCATAGAGAGTAAAATTCATTGATTCCATGTCTCCTGCCATACTGCGTAACGGCAACATCGGTTTTGAAACCGCAAAGGCGAACTCTATTGGGCGCAAGCGACCACTCAAAAATCCATTAGCGTCCACTTTTGCCTTTTCCATATTTACCTTGAGTGCCACGAAATAGAAACCACCCTTTTGGACGTAATAGCTGAAGTTCTGTTCATCATTTGGATTGTATTTGTACCCGTTTGCGTTTAACCACTCAATGAGTGCGGCTGCTGAATTCGCAGTGAGGACAGTGGCAGAATAATCACCTACGTCTTTCTGTTCAATGACAACAACACCACCAGAAACAGATTGTGCGGACGGCGCCGATTCGAGTCCAAAACCACGTTGTACTATCGGATTGGTTAAATCTTCAAGCTCTTGAAAAATTTTTTCAGGTGCTTCATTAAGCTCGGGCCGACTTGGCGTCGGCATCACTAAGCCAAATTGTTTAGCATTGCCGGTGAAAGATGGCTCCAAGATCAATTTTTCAAGAGCGCCATCGAAAACTAAAAGGCCTCGCGTATTATTATCGGGATGATAAATTCTGCCTGGCGGCACAAAACCCATTGGACACATCGCCCAAGCAACTGATGCAAAAGAGAGTAGTGATACTACAAGGGCAGTAGCTGGAAGACCCAATATTTTGCCTTGAAACGATCTACCTTTAATGAATAAAGAAAAAACAAAATAAACGATAGCTAACCAGAACAGGACACTTAAACTACCGACTAATATATGCCCATGAGAAAAATGTTCAAAGGGCATAAACCAAGAAACTAGATTGTGATGGATATATTGTGTCATAAATGGTTGTTATTTTTATGTTTCCCCGACCTTATTTTATGAATTCAGTATAGCATAAAGGTTTTGTGCAAGCCAATACATGTTGTCAAGCGAGCGGGCAAAAAATTTCCTCCCCCTCGCCCCCTCCTTTTTTGCCCGTGAGAAGTATGATCCCGCCGCCTGCCTCGTTAGAGGCAGAGCCAAGCAAGAAAATACTCTCCACCTATTATTTGATTTTGCGCGCGCCCTTTTGGAAAAATTGAGGGAGTATTTTCTTGCTTGGCGGCGAGCGGAGCGAGCGGCGAGGCGTTCATTCGTTGGCTTTTTTCTGGAAATAGGTGCGAGCAAATGATATAATTACTCCACATTTTATCCAAATCCCAGTTTTGGGAGGAGGTTGACTCGGCGCGTTGCGCCTCGGTAGGCGCGCGAAGCGCGCCAAAGGTTGATTCTGCAAGGATTTGCCACGCTCCGCGTGGCGTGAATGAAGGCGCGCGGTTCTGAATCAGGAAGTTCGAACCGACTTTTTTGAAACAATCGCGGAGCGATTGCAGATTTTCGTCTTTTGCCAAAATTTTGACTTCTTTGCTTTGCAAAATGAAACGGGTCGCCCGTTCGAACCGATTATTGCTCTTTCGCCCAAAAGCCGAGATTTTTTCCTCTAAATCCTTTTTGGCGAGAATGAGCTTGTGCTTTTTTGTGGCATATTCCGTTTGCGATAAACTGCCGTCCAGTTGCAAGTCAAGCAAGCGATCAAGTTTTGTTTCTATCTCCACAAGCTCATTTCTCGCTTTTTGGGCGAAAGAGCTTTCCGCTTGGGCAATTTCCATTTTTTCTTTTTCAAATTCCGCGATTGAAGCATTTGCCCAAGCGGAAGACAAAGAAACTTTTTTGATTTCCTCTTTTATTTGAGAAGTGATGGCGTCCTCTCTTGCGTATCTTTGCGAGCAAGGATTTTTCCGTTTGGTGCATCGCAAGTAGTTATTACCTTTTTGTGTTTCGGTGGTAATAAAACATCCGCACTCTGAGAATTAAGTCTTTCACATAAGTCCGCAAAAATTGTGAGCGAGACGAAACAAAAAACTCATTGAAAAGGGGCCAATGGCCCCTTTTCGTATATCTTATTTTTTCATGAGCGAGTGAAGATATTCTTCAATATTAGTATATCCATTTCCATCTTGATCCTTGTTTCCATCAGCGGCATCATTTTCATTCAGATAGTGGTCAATCTCCCATTCATCCGGTATGCCGTCGTGATCGGAGTCGGCCGGTGCGGTGCCTGGGGCAAGAACTGGATATCCTCCGACTTCCTCCGGAGAAGTGATGAGTGTGCCGGTTTTATTGCGGACTTCCTTGATGATGCGTTCGTCAACCGCATCCCGCTTGGGTGCCGTGGCGCCAGCTTGTGCAAGGACATGTTCAAACGCCTCTGGCGCGCTTGAAGCGGAAATCGGTGCAGCAGAGAAACGCGTGGGAGAGCGATATATTTCTGACGCTGCTCCCGAAGGCACTCCCGGAATACGATAGGTGCCTACTAGTGCCCATTCATTCTGGCTGTCGTCCGGTCGATGGCGACCGATGTTGCCGGAGACAAAAAGTTTTGGAACACTTCCTTCGGGCCCGCTCAAAAGAAACTCGAACAATTCCGGGTGCTTGTCCGTCGAATGTCCGTCCAAGAAATAGTTTCCAATACCATTCACGAATGAGTTTGACGGCCCACTCGAATCACGCTCTTGAATGCCTGCAGCGCCGAAATACCAGTTATAGATAACATTATTCACGATATCGTGCGTTCCGCCATCGGTAATGTGCGGATTCCGCTGTCGATTGTGGGCAAAGAGATTATGATAGATAGAAGTATTGTATGCGCCATACCCCACAAGCATTCCGTGGCCATAGGGCTCCAGGGACTCGCTGATAATAGACTGCGAAATAGTGACATCGTGGGCTCCGTTAAATATGCTCATCGTCTCCGCGTCTACTCCTACCCAACTTGCTGAAACATGGTCTACCACGACATTATATGTCCCGTCGAAATTGGGTTCGCTGCCAGCAATGTAAATGCCCCCGTTAGCGGCTAATCCCGGCCGCACCCTCAGATATTGCAGTAAAACATCATGCGTGTTGATCACGATCCCATGGCCCTTAATCGTAATTCCGTCACCCGGCGCGGTCTGGCCGGCAACGGTTACAAATGGAGTTTCGATAAAAATCGGGCGCTCAAGCTCAATCGTCCCTCCAACGCGAAAAACGATAATATGTGGAGACGAATCGGCAAATGCCTCCCGCAGTGTTCCCGGGCCGCTGTCTTCAAGCGACGTTACCTCAATAACCTTTCCGCCCCGTCCTGCGGGAGTATGCAAGTCAATCACAACCGGTTAATTCACGGTAATAATCTGCCAGTCTGCGGTGTTATCAAAAAACCAGTCTGATGTCCCTGCTTCTTTATGATTGAATTCATCAACTCCTGGTACGGAACGAGAAGTGGGGCTTCGAAAAGCATCAATGCCGAGCTGCACTGCTACAGGCCCGTGCACGCGCACTTTTGCTTCGGCCCATACCCGCTCTGCGTCGGGAGGAATAAGAAACCGACTGGTGCCATGACATGTCCACCAATGATAAATTCTATCCGGTCGTTCGCTTGGGCGTATGACCGCATATCCCGTTACTTTATCAATTTCGTAGGGTACTGATTCTTCTGTTTCCCCAAAATTCTTGAATTCATATAACCCTCCGCATACCGGCTGATCTTCCTTAAAATCCGCGCTATCAATAATGCTGTCTTTCCCGTTGACCACCGCATGGAGCCGAAACCAGTCAACCTCAATCCAGCTTGGGCCGGTCCGTCGCTGATCTTGAAATGCCACGAAATAGTACCCTGCTGCGGTGAACCCAAGCGGGAGAACAGGAAATGTCGTATGGGCAAAGGTAATAACACCCACCATAGGGGGCGAGGGTTTGACAATGGGAGAGGGCAGTTTTGTGGTTGTTATGACGAGCGATTGCAGTACCTTTTCGGCGTCTTCACTGGGTTGCTGAAAATGCGCCACCACAAAGCCGGGATCATGCTGGAAAATGATCCACTTCTCCTTCTCATTCGCAAACGCGAGCACATCGCGAGCATCGGGTAACGTCAGCGTGTTTTTAACTGCAGTGCAAGTGGGACATTGTTTGAGAATATTCCAGACATCCTGCGACGACGCAGATGCTAGTTTGCTTCCTGTCTTGTCAAGAATCAAGAAGGTGTGAAGTATTTTACCCTGATCATCCTTGTCCTGGAGACCGATGCGTATTATCTCTGATACCTCTTTCCCTGACTCAAATGGCGTGGCACCATACACCACTCCATTCGTGACAGAGAGAATGTCTCTGTCATGTTGGAATGCCTCTTTTCTTGCTCGTACGAAAAAACTGTTGGGATACGAGAGCTTAAATGCCACCTTGTTCACAAGGCGTTCCGTGCTCGGAGTAAATGCACCAGTCTGGAAGGCGGCGCTGAATGTTTTTTGTTCAGAGATTTTTGATGAGAGGCGAGAGATCACGAGCGTTCCTAACAATTTCCTGACCGTATCCGTTGGCTTCTGCAGGTCTAACACGACAAATCCTGGACCATGGGCAAAGACCATGATCTCGCGCGTTGCATTGGCAAACATTACCAGATCCCGCGCATCCTCAATTGTTATTGTCTCGACTTCTTCTTTGCAATCAGGACAAGAGGCGGCATAACGCTGATTCCAAAGCTCGCGCGACGAAGAGAATCGAGATGCTTGATCGTCGAGAAACGTTATGGTGTGTGTTTGGCCATTCACCATCTCTTTTAAGCGAACAACCGAAGGGTTCTCGGGAAGCACGGATGGTTCTATAAGATTATTGTAGTAAAGAAATGAGTAGGAGATTTGTAGGGTACGATCTCCTTCGGAGCTAATGGTGAAGGCTTGCCCAAACGCGCGCACGGACTCGTCAGATGTTTGGAAAGTACTCGGATTCTGCAGTATGTCCGGACCTTTATTGATGAAAAGCATCCGCCCAGGAACAAGGATAAAGCCGATAATAAACAAAATATTGATTCCCAGGAGAAGCCGATCCCAGATGAATGCTCCGCCGGAACGGATTATACGTATGCCAAGAAACCCCCCGATGAGCGGGCAGAGGGCCATTGTTCCAAAAACTACCACCTGACCAAAGAAACGCACAAGTAGATAGAACAGATTGTATATGCCGAGAAGTTCCAGAATCCCCAGGATCCAAAGAACACCCGTTATACCCAAAAGAAGGAGAATTACCTTTTTATGTCGTGATGTTGTAGTCATGAGGAAATATTAATATTAATACAATGAATATAGCATACCCGCATGCACCATGCCACAAAACGTGAGGAACGACAGGAATATTTGAGAAATGGGGGTAACCAATGAGACACATACCGATTAAGGAACCATCCATAAATAATTTCAGCAGTGATGTAGACGGGGAGCAATGGAGTAGTTCCGTTCGCCATGGAAAGTATCACGGATCAGTCGAACCGCATTCAATTCTTTCGGTGAGATTTTGATTCCAGTCGGATAAGTATTCTCGTCGAGCAGCGCATCCACCGTGGGTCCGGTTTTTGTTTTCGTATTGGCAATGAGATTCACCACTGTTGTCCGGTCAATCAGGGAACGCCCTCGCCAGTGCAGTCTGGAAACGAATTCGCAAACAATATTGTCGTACTTGCCGGAAAAAAAGAAAACGTGTATGTGTTGGATTCAAAAGGATGGCGGTTTGATCACAATAATTGGAGTGTTACTCCTCCGGCGCATGTCTCTGGTGTAGGCGACATTGTAGGCGATCCTCAATTTGTGGCGCCGAAGTATACATCCCCCGACGGATATGAGCTGTCCTTTTCATCTCCGCTTCGCGGCGCCGGTCGGCGAATGGAAGACATAACATTAGACTTTCGTGGTTTCGCGCGAGCGAATGCTTTAGACATAGGAGCATTCCAGTTCATTAAGAGAAATCCGGCGCGCGCCCCATACCATCGCCTTCGGCGAGCTACGGGGCAGGCAAAATGAAAAGAGCAAAGAGTATTTTTCTGTGGTGTGGCGAGCAAGGCGCGCAGTGGCGGGGCTGGCTTCCTTAGTTGGGGTTTTGCTCAAAGAACGTTCGAACATCAATCAAAAAACACCGTTATTTTTCCTCTACACGTTTTATTTTAGGTGTCGTGCCTTTTGCGATGGATCGTCCTGTGTTATTCTTGAGGAACTTAAAAAACTCTTATGATGAACCAACAGCTCCTTGATTACATTCACCAACAGACCGCGTCGGGTATTGGGAAGGAAAGTATCAGGCAGTCGCTCATCGGCGCGGGATGGTCGCCAAGTGACATTGATAAAGCGTTTGTGGAAATCGCCGGACCAGCTCCATCGCGAGTTCCGAATGCACAACCACCTCCGACGATTGAGCGACCTGCTTTTACTGCTCCCGCTTTCACGACACCCACATACCCCCACCCCGCCTTTACGGCTCCTCCATTCACTACTCCCACCTATAAACTCACCCTCGATCCCACTCCGGCACAGATCGTCCGCCCTCGGTGGATGGGAGTTATAGCCGTTTCTCTTATCGGTCTTCTGGTGCTCGCAGGTGGAGTATACGCTTATATCATGAACATCGGGTCGTTCAACCGCCCGCCGTACACGGAGGCGAATTTGGTTTCGGGCATTCTCAAATCAATTTCACGCATTGACACCTCATCATATTCGCTCTCCGCTTCTTTTGCGGTAGGCAAGCGCGACGCCGGTGCCGTGCCGTTTACGACGCACATCACCGTAGATGAGAAGCTTCTCAAGCACTATCAAAACGACGCCAAGCGGGCACAGGACATCGGGTCGCTCTTGTCTTCTTTGAGCACACATAAGGCGCCGTATCCCGCTTCGTTGCAGGCAATTATTGACGATAATAACAAGAGTCGCTGTTCGTATCAGACCGGAGTCAACAGAACCCGTTGTTTATCAGCTTCATCTTCATTCTACGGAAACCAAATCGACCCGGTTACCGGACAGTCCTATACATACGCACGCACGGAAGGAGGAAAAAACTTTACCCTCACGGTATTGTTTGAGACGGATAACGCCATCACGACACTCAAGCGATCGTATAAATTTTCCGCAACCACGACTCCCATTGACGGACTACGGGTTACTTTCACTAAAGACAGCCCTTCGTACTTTTATCTGCCACAAGAGCCCCCCAAGCCAACCATCGTTCAGCTCGGCGAGGCGATGAGCTTCATACCGGCTGAAATGTCGGGAAGTATGTCCGTCAGCGCACAGACCGACTGGCGGAAGACCGATGCGGACTGGAAATTTACCGTTGACGCTCACGGGGATTTTAGCGACCTCTCATACAAGTTCAACGCCGACGCGCTCAAGAAAGACGGCATCTATTACTTCAAAATCAACAACATTCCTGGCTTGTTTCTTTTCGGCTACTTGGGAACAATCAAAGGACAATGGATCAAGGTGGATCCGAAAACCGCTTCTTCCTCGCAGGTCACCCCAATCATCGGACTTTCTCAACTGCCGGAAGCTGAAAAGTCCTACAAGGAAAATCGCAAACAGCTGACGGATCTTTTGCAAAAAACAGTCACTATTGCCGAAGAAGAGCATCTGCTGGCTTTTAAGTCCTCGCCCTCCAGTGAAAGAATTGATGGTCGCTCCCTCTACCGCTACGATCTCAAAATCAACAAAAAAGCCATCACCCCTTTTTACCGCCGGCTCCAGCAGGAGATGAAGACCATGAATCTCTCCCGCGATTACGCCGCGCTGATTGACAAAGGATATATCGCTTATCTTGAAAGTCCGGAATTTAATGAGCTTTTTGACTACAACGACAAAAACACCTCGCTTTCGTTGTGGGTGGACGCACAAGGATTTCCCGCGATTGCCAGCTACACCCTCCGCGTTATTCCGCCGGATACCGCACAACAACTCAAAGACAAGCAGGTCAACATCGTTTTTAAACTCGCGCTGTCCGATATTAATAAGCCGGTTGACATCAAGGTACCCACTCCCACAAAAACTATACAAGAGCTCACCAATAGTAATAATTCGAGCCGACCATTTCCCTTCGTGCGGGATTCGCGCCAACCGGATTCTAACCGCGTGAGCGACATTAAAACGATGCAACTTGCACTGGAGCTCTACTACGACGCCTGCGGACAATACCCGCGACAGGACAGCCGGTCGCTTGTTCTTACTTCCGGATCCGCGGGCGGCGGAGAAAAATTTCTAAAACTTTCCAACGGGTGTCCTAAAGGAACGAGCATGGCGTCTTATCTCCCAACGGCTCTCTCTAATCCGACACCGGGCGGATCGGACTATACCTACTGCAGTACTTCTGATACATCAAAAACGGAATGTTCAAGTGCGCACAATGGCACAAAAAGTTATATCCTCACCTTTAGTCTAGAAAGTCCAACGGCTGGCCTTACGTCCGGCAAGCACATTGCCGTTCCTAACAAGATTCAATAGCGCCCATTTTCCAACCTCTTTCTTCCATGCTCCAGAAAGGACAAAAAGCACCGCTTGATATCGTCGTTTTGGATACCGTCAGTAAACCGGTTGCGCTTGCCAACTACCGCGGAAGGTGGATGGGACGCGCCTATATGGGCACCATACGCGCGACTTTTATCGTCAACCCTGAAGGAGTCATCACGCATGTATGGGAGGCGGTCAAGCCCGACAACCACGGTGAAGAGATCGTACAAGTTTTACACTCGTTCAAGCTTGAAAAAATGTCGTAATGTGCTAATATCTCCCTGTTCCACCCGCTGTTGAAATGGAGAACCTTAAAATCCTGTTGCCGGAAAGAAAGGGTGTCGTATGGCTACGCTACGAGTAGGTATTGTTGGTTATGGAAGGATGGGAAAGCATCATGCCGAAGTTTTCTCTCGTATCAAAGGGGTCGAGATTTCAGCAGTTGTAGACCCGGCCGATGACCTGCAAAAACAAGCATGTGAGACCTACCAATGCGCTGTTTTTGACGACATTGATGGCATGCTCACTCAAAGGGAACGACCTGATATTGTGGTCATCGCAACGCACTCCCCCCTCCATCACGAGCAGACCGTGAGAGCGCTTTTTGCGGGTTGCCACATTATTTGTGAGAAACCTATGGCCGATTCACTGCAAGAATGCGATGACATGGTAAATATGGCCAGATTAAAAGGCCTCAAGCTCGCCGTTCACCATCAAAGTGTTTTCTCGCGCGCATTTGCCCGCGCGTGGCGCATGATCGTCTCCGGTGAAATCGGTGAGCTTTGTCTGCTTCGCGCATACGGCAAAGGTAGAGTCGCTTGCAGTGATGTGAAAGAGATTGGTGGACATCTGACGCACGGCATGCGCTATCTCGCCGGTGGTGAAGTTACCGAAGTATACGGCGATGTAACCTGTGAAGGTCGGTCGGTCACCAGTGAAGATGCGCGACGGGTTCAGGAGCTGTATCCCGAGGGACGAGATTCCGGCGTTGGGGCGGGCGATCGGATGTTCGGATACTATAAGTTCACCAACGGCGTTCGGGCGGAATTGCAGCTTGCCTTGCTGGATGAGGCACCCGCAACCTACAACGAAAGCCGCATATTTGGATATTATATTGATGTCTTCGGCACGAAGGAGCGCTTGCAGTTGTACCTGCCCCACACGCTCTTCCGGAATCGCTCGCCCTATGATGATTGGGCAAGAGGTGCGACAAGCTGGGAAGAGGTGGATCCCAACTTCCGCAATGATCAGGATCCGCTCCTAACGCGACTTTTTATCGAGGATTTTATTAAGGCGATACAAAAAGATAGAGATCCTAGAGTATCCGGACGAGAAGGACGGATTGCTATGGAGATGACGCTCGGCATCACCCGCGCTCATCTTGCGGGAATCTCGCTTGCGATACCGCTCACTGATCGACGACATCCCCTTGAACCTTAATAAACCTCCGACCAGCAAGCTGGTCGGAATAGTCTAGTTTAAATAGAGGTGAATAAAAACCGACCCGCGGACAAATTCTCCACGGGTTATTTCTTTGCTAAAAGCGCGGCCTCGTGGACGATGTGAGAACCGTCATTCAGGCACAAAAGGAATATATCCCTATCCCAAACTGCCACGGAAATTGAAAAAGCCGCAAGCACTTTATGTGCCTGCGGCTTTGCTGTTTTCTTCCTCCCCAGCCAGTTCACATTGGCAGAAAACCCTGAACGATCTTCTCAAAGAACCCTATCTCGGCAAATTCACTACCGGACACAGCATAATGATAACCGCGTGGAAATTGTCTGCGGTCTAAACGACCAAGGCGCACAAACGCTTCCGAGTGGATATCAAGAGCGGTTTGGGTCGTTGTTTCCCGATCCCAACGCAAAGACAACTCGTGCGAAATGCCCGCCCCCACTGGAGAGTGGGGAGCTATCCTAAAGCCGATCCTTGCCTGTCCCCTCGGATTCTGACGCGGTCGGAGAACCAGATAAATATCAACACCCGTAGCCAGAGATGCCCCGTTGTAGATGTAGTGGAGATCGCGGGTGCCATCTTGGTAGGTCTGTTGCCGAACCAGACGCAATGCGTCCTGCCCAAAAGCATCCAGAACTTCCGTAATGGCAACAAAATCCCGCTGGGCTTGCAACACATCCGCAATGAGTATGTCTCTGGTAGCCCGATCGGGATAGATCAACGCTTGGGAGAGCGCATTCACGATACGATCGCTCGCATCGAAAAGCTTGGCATGAAGTTCAGTACGAAACGCCTTCAGTGTTCCATCCGGAATTGTCGTAACGCGACGCGTGAAGAGCATACTCATCGCGGCAAGCTTTGCATTGATCCCGTTGTACTGAACCAATACTTGCCTGAACTCTGCCGGATTATCAAACAGCTCGTGAACCAAAATGAGCGCACTACAGAACTCCGTATCTGCCATAGCCCGCAATCCTGTGCCACCAGTGAGCTTCAGATAATCAACCACTTGGGCCGGTTCCACAGTATTAAGCGCACCTGTCAATGCGGTCTGGTCCCTGAGCGGTAACGCGTGAACTACTATACGGACTTCGTCTGCTAAAACACGAACCGCTTCGGCAAATGCGAGGTGGCGTCGGGATTGTGTGAGTTCTGGTGGAATTGGTTCGAGGTCTTTCTCCCCAATGTTTATATATTTCGTATTCGGATCGGTGTTCCATTTAAACAGAGCTACCAGCTGTTTGTCTGGAGTATATATGGCACCGTATTCTTGAGTTAACTTGTGAACTAGGCACCCGTGATGGTGCGGAAAGTAGTAGCATTTTGCTTGCATCCATACTTGGGGTTTCTTGTCCCGTACCAGACGCAATGGATGCCGAAAACGTCCGACACCAAAACCAAACTGGAGGTGGTGGAAAAATTCTTCAGACAGTATCCCCTGTTCAAACAGCTCCGGATATACAAACTCTAGTAAACGTAGCCGACTAGTACTAAATATAGTAGCCAGCGGCCCCCCTATCCCTACTTTGTTGATCCATTCTACCGTTACATTAGCCGCAAGCTCCTCATCTCTCCAATCAGTATGATATTTCACCATGTGCCGTACCGCCTCCCGAATGAGGTCATCTGACCAGGGCGTATGCGCCGCATCCCACGGATGAATATGTGGACAATTCGGATGCGTCGGGTCAAACTCATATTCGGGAAAACCAAAGACGAACAAACGGTACGGATTAGCACTAAACCGTACGTTCACGAGACTTCCGAGATTCTCCCGCTTGAGAAACTCTAAAGTAAAACGCTCTACAAGTTCACGAAGACCCAAACCCCACGGCATATGAAAGTGTACCGTGTGACGCACCGCTTTCTTGATCAACTGCTCCCTCCATATTCGCACGCGCGATAGATCCCACGGATGCAAATGGAAAGCGGTTGGTCGTTTCGGATCAAATGCATATTCTGGGTATGCAGAGATCAGTACTTTATAGAGGCCATGCCCAAAAACTGATGATGCAAGTCCATGTTGCTCGATCCATCCTTTGCCATATTCTTCAGAAATGAACCTGTCTATAGTCCACCCCTGTTGAGTGATAACAGAACGCAGGACTAGGCCGACATTCAATAGTCCCTGTTCATCTCTCCATAAACCACGCGGGACCATAATTCGTTTTCCACACCTGATTTCCTGATAGATGTGCAGGACTATCCTCTGTGCCTTGTTCCGATAACAAGCCGCGTAGTCCGACGACTCCGCAAGTAGAGAATCCAACAAACCACCAACCAGTAGCCGTTCATCGGTAATCGTAGTGATAGCCGGATCGTCTAACGATTCTTTCAACATCCGCCCCAACTCATTCGCTGATAAACGCACTATTCGCCTCCTTCCCAAAGGTGAGCATTCCGTACTTAGTTGTAAAGGAACTGTACAATATCTATATCATGGTTATTAATTGAAGTCAAATCTCTGCTGTTTTTTTAGAACCAAAATACCCTCATGGAATCAGGGTATTTTAGAGGTTTTTATCAACGCGGGCGATGGGACTCCTCCTCTCCCGCACTCCGCACCGCGCCAGACGCGGGCTTCGTGCTCCTTCGGAGCCGCGGTTTCTCAAAACATAAAGCAGTTTATGTTTTGAGAATACCCTTCGAGCCCCCTCTCGTCAGTATTCAAACATAAAACACCCCCGTGCAGGGGTATTTTATATTTGAAAGCGCGGGCGATGGGACTCGAACCCACGATCTCCTCCGTGACAGGGAGGCGCTTTAACCAACTAAGCTACGCCCGCATATGCTGAACACAAAATTATAAATGCTGAATGTCAAATAAAAACAGGAGGACATTATAGAAATTACTTTTATTCTTTATTCTACACTCATAATTCAGCATTTATCATTACTTTTCACTTCGGAACCGATCTTTTCTCCCAAAATGAGCCGCTTTAGATTTCCCTTCTCAAACACATTAAACACGATAATCGGCATTTTATTCTCCATCGCCATCGTTACCGCCGTCAAGTCCATTACCTTCAGCCCCTTTTGCACAACCTCAAGTGGATCAATCTGACGCAAAAGTTTTGCATCACCGTTTTTATTCGGATCTTCATCGTAGACACCATCCACATTCGTCGCCTTGAGAATGACCTCCGCTCCCGTCTCCGAGGCACGAAGTGCCGCGGCAGTATCGGTCGTAAAATAGGGATTCCCCGTCCCACCGGCAAAAATAACCACTCTCCCCTTCTCCAGATGCCTGATCGCGCGGCGGCGGATAAAGGGCTCCGCGATTTCAATCGCGTTAATCGCAGATAAGACGCGTGTTTGGAGTTCCCTTTGCTCAAGCACATTCTGCAGAGCAAGGGCATTGATCATCGTCCCCAACATTCCCATGTAGTCGGCGGCGGCGCGTTTAATGCCGATTTCGGCAAGTTTGGCGCCGCGGATGAAATTGCCTCCACCGATGACGAGCACCACCTCACATCCTAACCCATGCGCCTCATGCACCTCGCCGGCAATATAATTAATCGCCTCAATATCTAGCCCGAAGCCACCCTTGCCCCCAAGCGTCTCGCCCGAGAGCTTGAGAACGATCCGTTTCCAGCGAAGGTCTTTTTTTTGATTTTTTTCCAGCATACTATTTTTCCTATCCATACCATGCCGATGGGAGGAATTGAACCTCCTTCCGAGCTTTATGAGGGCTCTGCTTTACCATTAAGCTACATCGGCTTAATTCTGCCCAGCGTAGCGTATTTTCGCGTCTTTCGCAAGAAAGCCTGGCGATGATGCTATGGTACAGGGAATAAATCATGGATTCCCACCTTCGTGGGAATGACAGAAAGGAGAAAGCGGGGAAAGAAAAAGCCGCGACGAGTTGAATTGTCGCGGTTTGGGATGGAATTAGTCACACCTCATGGGCAAGGATTTCAAAAGATACAACCGAGAGGATCCTTACTCATTGCGCGACTCCTTTGAGATGATCAGTCCGCCCATAAAGTCGTGTGTGAACACGACTTTATGAGATGGGTATCTACCGATAGGGGCAGTATGCAATCTACAAAGGATTCTCTCGTGACCAACGAATGAAGTAATATCACCAACCCAGTCAGCCTCATACCACCAATCCTGCCAGTCCCCATCATAGAATCTCTTCGGTCCTCTGGGCTGGAATGATTCCTGTTTCTCGCCCGCGGAGAGCGCTTTTTTGAGGAAATCAAAGGTGATGCGAGTGAACTCAACATCATTCCAGTACTCGGGTTCCATGCCTCCGCCATAGAGTGCATTCCAGACAGGTCTTCCGTCATGTCGCACGAGCTCGGTTCCCCATGAACGGAACCAGCCGGTATAACTGTCGCGGTAGTACCAGAGACCATCGCTATCCTCCAATTCGTGGAATCCCAAACGCTCGGAAGCGGTCTCCGCTCCGCCTCCAGCGTAAGTCGCAACACCTGCTTTTCCAAGGAACCGGTTCAGATCTTTCAAGAATTGTTCATCTTTCATATGTCTCTTCCTCTCTGTGTGAGTTTACTCACTTGCGTTCTCATTCATGGATAAACTTAGGATACAAAAAATATCACTTTCTGTCAATCTTTTCATCTAGTCATCCTCTCTCTATACTGACAAGTAATGATTGAGATTCGTTCCATCACAAAGCGATATTTTGAAGACACCGCCGTAGATAATCTCTCCCTTACCGTTGGGAAAGGGAGTGTGTTTGGTTTTTTGGGCCCCAACGGCGCGGGAAAGACGACAACCATGAAAATGATGGTCGGTCTCGTGCACCCGGACGAGGGCACGATTCTTATTAACGGCACAACACCGCGAGAATGTGTCACGCGGGAGCATATCGGCTTTATGCCGGAGAATCCTTCATTCTATGAACGGTTAACGGGGCTTGAGTTCTTGATGTTTTGCGGACGGCTTTTTCCCAAAACACGCTTCTCCGCCGAAGCGCATTGCCGCACACTTTTGGAACTCCTCGGCATTATTGAGGCGGCCGACCGTCCTATTCGCGGCTATTCAAAAGGAATGAAACAGCGTCTTGGGTTTGCCCAAGCGCTCGTCAACGAGCCGGCATATCTATTACTGGATGAACCGTTGGACGGGCTGGATCCCATCGGACGGCGCGAAATGAAATTGATTATCAAAAAACTTCGCGGTGACGGAACGACGATTTTTTTCAACTCGCATATCCTCGCCGATGTGGAGGAAATCTGCGACGCGATAGGCATTATCCACCGCGGCACGCTTGTGTACGCGGGTGCGGTCGCACCCTTCTGTCAGGGACGACCGCTGGAAGAACGCTTTGTCGCCGTCATTCAAGAACGCGAAAAAGTAATCCCTTTTGTTCGTCATTCCGAGTAAAACGAGGAATCCCGTGAGATTTCAGTATACTAAAATGGTACGGGATCCTTCGTCCGCCTAGGGCGCCACGCCCGCCGGCGGGCGGGGACTCTGGATGACGAAATAATGTTTCAACCTATGAAAACCATCTGGGCAATTGCGGCAAACACCTTCCGTGCCGCGGTGCGGGACAGAATTTTACACGGTATCGCTGGATTTGCGATTCTTTTTATCCTCTTTACGCTCTTTCTAGGATCCATCTCCCTCGGCGAAGAGTTGATTATCATCCGCAGTATCGGACTCGGCGGCATTTACTTGTTTGGTCTGCTTATTACGCTTTTCTTAGGCGGCTCACTCATGCACACGGAAATTGAACGGAGAACGGTCTATCTCATTCTTGCCAAACCCGTCAGTATCGGTCAAATGATCATAGGAAAATTCCTCGGCCTTCTGATGAGCATCGCACTCGTCATTGCCGTCATGAGCGTGACATACCTTTGCGTCGTGTGGTATCAAGGAGGCGGATTTGACGGGGCGGCGCTTCCCGCCATCGGTATGACCATACTGGAGCTCGCACTCTTCATCGCGCTGACGATTTTTTTCTCCACCTTCCTCACGCCGCTCGGTGCGACCATCTACGCCGTCATCGTCCTCTACATCGGTCACTCACTCTCACTCCTCGTCCAGTTCGTGCGCACGAGCGGTGCGCTTGCCCGCTCTGCCGCAACCGCCGCCTCCTATCTTTTCCCCAATCTTGAAAAATTCAACATCCGCAACGAGGCGCTCCACCACATCGTCCCCTCCTCCGCGTCGCTCGGCTTCACGGTCATCTATGCGCTCTGCTACATCGCACTCCTCCTCGCGCTCGCAACCTTCATGTTTTCGTCAAAAGATCTGTAAAAAAACTGCCCGACTTTTTTCTCTTTCTATGGCGACCGCGCAAAAAACATCGCTCGCGCTCATACTTCTCACAGGCGTCATCGCTACCCATATGCTCTTTGTGCGCACAACAAGAGACACCGTCCGACCTCTGCCCGCAGTTATCCCCGCCGCAGTAGTCCGTGCAAGCGATCTCGGACTCCACACCATGACGGCAAGTTTTCTCTGGCTCGCCGTCATTCAGCGGCTCGTGCCCATCGGTTTTGACCATTTGGACGCCTATATTGGACAAATTAACGACCTGGATCCGAAATTCAGTTATCCCTACGCATTCGGTGTTTTACTGTTGGGCGGACAGGAAAATCTTAACGCTGCGGCGCGTATCGGCATGCGTGGTATCGCAGAGGCCGACACCGACTGGCGCATTCCCTACTATCTTGCTATGAACTATCACACAACGGAAGACCGTTCCCATGCGGTATACTACTTCTCACTCGCGGCGCGTACTCCGGGGGCGCCCGAAAATGTCCGCACCGTCGCCGCCAATTACGGAAGCCGGAAGACACATCGGGCTCAAACCGAAGAGATCTGGTCCACTCTGCTTGATACCAGCCGCGACGAGGTGGTGCGCAAACAGGCGGAGGACATTCTCACGCATTTAAAAATATTGGATCTTCTTGATCAGGCCGCATCCGTGTACAAAAAAAAGTTCGGCTCGTTTCCCGCAAAAGCGGAAGATCTTATAAGCGGCAACATTCTTATCCGCCTTCCCGCCGACCCCTTCAACTTCCATTTTGTTTTTGATAAAGACGGCAACGCCGCCGCCGTCCGCCCGTAACTATCCTGAAATTTCGCAATCGTCTCCGCATCCGCAACGCCAGACGCAGTATTTTTTGTCATAGCTTATCCCCACAAGGGGGATTATAAACCCTCAAGAGGGTATCCAAGCTTATCCCCACAAGGGGGATTATAAATCCACGAGGAACAGCGAGCTTATCCACAGCCGCAGGAACAAAACAGCGCGTCGTGGTATACTTGCATGAGACCTACTGCGTGATAACCTTTCTACTGCACCTATGCTTTTTCGGCTACAAACAACTCATCGCTCGTCCACAAGGGATATTAGAGCTTATCAATGAATACGCTGTATTCACCTCCTCGCGCTTCGTTGTTTTTCCGCCAGAGGCGGATCGGCCTTTGGCGGACGCTCAAAAAAGCATAAGTTCGTAACGAAAATTATCACGCAGTAGGTCTAGTATTGTTTCTTGGTTTTTTTATGGACCTTAAATTGCGTTCAAAAGTCATTCTTCTTGTCGCCGGCGCCGCGTTTATTCCCCTTCTCGCGGTTACCACCATTACCGTCTTCCGTCTCCAAACCATTCAGCGGGACAATGCCATCGCGCGAGAAGCAGAGATAACAAGAAGTATCTCCGCCGAGATTAAAGCTTTCATCGTCTCGCAGTTCGACATTCTCAAAAACAACGCGGGGATTTTTGCCGAGCACGGCACCACTGGCGAGGAACAGAACGCGGCTCTGGAACGTGCACTGCTAAGTAATAGCGCCTTTACCGAACTCTCCTCTGTAGATACTTACGGCATTGAATGGCGCCGTGTCAGCGCAACACTCGCCATTCCTCCTGAAACACTAGGGAGGGACCGCTCCCAAAGTCCCGAGTTTATTGCTACACGCGATAATGGTTCCTCTATCGGTCCTATTTTTCTTGCCGACGGGAGCTCGCTTTTTATCATCGGTACCGCGCTCACAGGACCGGATCAGCATTTTTCGGGAGCCGTCTTCGCCACCATTAATGCGCGCGTCATGCATGAAGTCATCACGCGCATCTCGACCGGAATGGCTCATGAACGCGCCTATATCGTCAATGAGCGTGGCATCGTCGTCGTGCATCCCGATCTGTCAATCGTCCGCGGTGAGCGGGATTTTTCCGCTTTACCGGCGGTGCGCCGCGCCATTTCCGGAATGGATGATACCGAAGAATCTGCCACACCCTATACCAACCAGGACGGCGAACAGGTACTGGGAACGGGCGCACAGATTGTTCTTACCCTGGGGAAAAAAGTCCTGCCCACCAATTGGTTTATTATCGTAGAGACACCTGTCACCGTCGCATTCGCACCCGTGCGCGAAATAACCCTTTTTGCGCTCGCCACACTTGCCGCCGTGCTCGCGCTTGCTTCCGCCATCGCCCTTATATTTGCTGGTCGCATCGTTCGCCCCATGGAACAACTCTCCGCCGCCTCTGAACGCTTCGGCGCGGGTGACTTTGCATACCGCGTCGCCGTAACCACGCATGATGAAATAGAGGATCTGGGACATGCGTTTAACCGTATGGCTGAAGAAGTTGCACGCTCTATTACCGACCTTAAGCGGGAACGAGGCGTAATCGCCGCGGAACGCAACAAGATTGAGTTGGTACTTTCCGGCATCACCGATGCCGTTATCGCCGTAGACCGCGAACGGAATATCATTCTCTTCAACCGCGCCGCCGAGACCATAACCGGCACGCGTAGCGCACGGGCGCTTGGACGGCGCATTGACCGCGTTATCCGCTTTTTTGAGGGAACACGCGAATTAGCTCCGGGCGAATATGCTCCCATGAAAGTAACCGATACTGACAGCGTCTCCTATACCAAACAAGGCATCCGCCTTGTTGACGGCTACCACCGCGAGCACTTCGTTGATCTCGTTGCCGGGCAGATCAAGGGCGGCGCAGAAATCGGGCTTGGATGCATTATTACCCTCCACGATGTGAGCCGCGAGAAACTTTTGGAGCGCATCAAGTCTGAATTCGTCTCCATTGCCGCCCACCAGCTCCGCACACCGTTGACCGCCATCAAGTGGGCTCTGCGGGAATTTCGCGACCGACATCCGCAAAGCACGCTTGAATCGGGAGATCTTTTGGACAAGGCCTACCAGAGTAATGAGCGGATGATCAATCTGATCAATGACCTCCTGAATGTCGCGCGCATTGAAGAGGGGCGCTTTCTTTACCGGCTGGCGGTAACCAATCTCGGAGCGTCCATAGAGCGCGCCATTGCGGCCGAGCACATGACCGCTTTGAAAAAAAATATTACCATTGGATTCAAAAAACCTTCGGCGGAAATACTCGTGTGGGCTGACGCGCACGGCATTGATCTTGTCCTGCAAAACCTCATAGAAAATGCGATCCATTATACCAAGTCAGGCGGGAAGATAACGCTCCATGTCCGCGCCGTGGAGACCATGGCAGAAATCAGCATACAGGACACGGGTATCGGCGTTCCCGAAGGTGAGCGGAGTCGCCTCTTTACTAAATTCTTTCGCGGCGATCAGGCGGTGCGCATGGAGACGGACGGTTCCGGTCTTGGTTTGTTTATCGTAAAAAATATCATAGAGGCGCACGGCGGTTCCATTTGGTTTGACTCAAAAGAAGGCAAGGGAACGACTTTTTTCTTTACCATCCCCACCGCCTCACCCGAACAACTCGCGCGTGCACATTCCCAACCGACAACCGTTACTCCATTTGCATAGTACGGGGAGTACATGCCTGCAACCAAAAACCTTCCGAGGCCTCGGAAGGTTTTTGGCGTCAAACTTTTCAGTTTTCCGGCATACGAATTGCGGGGGCCCGAATTGCACGGGCGTCTCAAGGTTCTTTTGCACCTCTTCTTTCAAAAAGGAATGGACTATACCATCCTCCTTAAGTATTGAAGTGAACTCAATAGGGTAGGAGGCTCCCATTATAGTCTCTGAACCTTCCCAGTCCCGAGAAGGCGGCTGGGCTTGGCTGCTGATTGCCAAATCTCCTCTTTTTTTGGCATTCGCGCTCATCCTTTCGGATCACGCTGTAGCAAGAAGAGCTCTCACGGGTTTCCAGCAGGTTCGGGAGTTTTTCCGCGAAATGTTACCACTTCGGGTCACAGAATCTCTATGAGCCTCGCGAGGTACTTCTCCTCTACCCCGCCGGGAAACTTTGAGCTATCCACTCCAACTCTTCCGGCGAGAGACGAGTACCACACTGGAAAGATCATATCAGCCAAAACGGAAAGAAGCAAGCGCGGCGGCACCCTTGGGTAAGCTAGAGAATTTCCGGTTCTTTTTTGTCGCCTGCCGCATCCGGAGGATCCGCCGGAACGGGAGGTACCGCTTCTCGGTAACCCAATTCCTGGAATGCTCCTTCGTAGGCGGCAAGAGCATGCATAATCATCTCATGCGTGTGCGTCTGGGTCGGCTCGTGGGCGATCATATTGCGCAAGCGATGAGCGGACCAGACACGGTCACGCGACCGCAGAATCGTCGGGTCCACTATCCTCAAACGGTCGGCAAACGTCGGCCCCCCGTACCCCCTATGGAGCAGGAGATCGTCCAGAAGCGCATCGGCACGGATGACCGCCATGTTCCATTCGGAGGGATTTGCAGAGGCGGCAAGCGTTTCAATTTGTTCCCATGCCGCATGCACCTGCTCTTGGGGAGGAGGCGGTACGCTCCGCGGCTCTCCAGTCGCGACCGCTCGGTCAAGCGCAAATATCTTGCGAAGCGTAACAACCAGAAAAACAAACAAAAAAATATCTACGGGGATAAAAATCGCCTGCAGGACAAACTTGATCGAAGTAAAACCGCCTTCTTGAGAAAAACCAGAGATGTTTTGAATGATGTTTCCCGCCGGAACGAGCAAAGCACCCAAGATCCCCAGGGCGATGATCGCGATAACAAGAATTTCTACGAATTCAAAACTGCCGAACAGTCCTTTAGGTTTTTTATCATCATCCATTGCTTTCAGTGTAGCGTTCCCATAGCCATTCTGCAATGGAATATAAAAACACCCCAAGAAACAGAACGCCCATTAAGAAGACGGACCGAGAAGTTTAAGAACTTGCGCTATGTGGTAGGACGAGCATGGCTTCAATCATCTCCGCGATATCCAGAAGATCGGCATCGGCAAATCGCTTGCCGATGAGCTGGAGCCCGACCGGCAGACGGGCGGTACCGGATGGAACCGTACCGACCGGAAGCGAGAGCGCAGGGAGACCGGCAAGATTTGCACCGACAGTATAGATATCCGCCAGATACATAGCAAGCGGATCCTCGGTACGAGTACCCAATACAAACGCGGGCGTGGGCGTTGTCGGACCGACAATAACATCAACGGAGCGGAACGCCTCGTTGAAATCCCACGCAATACGACGACGAGCAAACTCCGCACGGCGATAGTACGCATCATAGTAACCAGCGGAGAGGGTATATGTGCCAAGCATAATGCGCCGCTTCACCTCCGAACCAAAGCCGGATGAACGCGAGCGCGTATAGATTGCCGCCAAATTCTCGGCATCAGCCGCGCGGTGTCCATAGCGGATACCGTCAAAACGAGCGAGATTGGACGATATCTCCGCAGGCGCGATGATGTAATACGCCGGGAGCGCGAGGGATGCGTGCGTCAAAGAAATCTCCTCAATTACGGCGCCCGCCTCCCGTAGACGATCCAGCACGGCACGAATGGCAGTACTCACTTCCGGGTCAAGACCTTCGCCAAAAAATTCGCGCGGCACACCAATGCGAATATCCATGGCACGCGGATACACCTCGGGGTCCCCTACTGGCAGAGCAACCTCGCGCAAGGTTGCATCAAAAGAATCTTTGCCGGCAATGGTATGAAATAAGAGTTTCGCATCGGCAACTGACTTGGTCATCGGACCTATTTGATCAAGCGATGATGCCATGGCGATAAGACCATGTCGACTCACAGCACCATAGCTTGGCTTAAAACCGACAATACCACAAAACGATGCGGGCTGGCGGATAGATCCGCCAGTATCCGAGCCAAGCGCGCCAAGGCACATATCAGCGCTGACCGCCGCCGCCGATCCTCCCGATGAACCTCCAGGAACACGCGTAGGATCGTGGGGATTTTTCGTCGGTCTAAATGCCGAGTGCTCCGTTGACGAACCCATGGCAAACTCATCCATATTCGTCCGCCCGAGAAAAATAGCTCCCACACGCTGAAGTCGCTCTATAACGGTCGCACTGTAGGGCGCGCGGTAGTTTTCAAGCATTCGCGAACCGGCACTTGCGGTTTTTCCGACGATACAAATATTGTCTTTTATCGCAAGAGGAATACCTAAAAGCGGCGGCGAAAGATCGCCAAGCTCCTTGCGCGTATGGTCGGCCGTACTCGCCGCCTCTTCCGCATCCTCAAAAATCTCTAAAAATGCGGCAAGATCGGCATTGCGCGCTGCAATTGCCTCGCGGCATGACGCAACAAGATCAACAGCGGAGAAACGCCCCGCCCGCAATCCCCGCACAGCATTTGTAATGGTAAGTTTCGCAAGCTCCATATCGTTCCTCTTCCGTCATTCCGAGTCCTGACTCGTCTGGACGAGGAATCCCGTGAGCATTCAGCATACTGAAACCGTACGGGATTCCTCGCGGACGCTCGGAATGATGCTTAAGGTGTGTAAGTTCTGGATCATTCAAAAACTTTGGGAACGACAAAAAATCCTTCGCGCGTTTCGGGTGCGGCGGCGGCAAGCAGAGGCGCTACATGAAAAAATGATTCGTCTTGTTCACCTTGAGCCACATCAGAGCGGAGAACAGCTTCAGGATTTTCACCAATACCAATCGTACGGGTAGGAATCTCGCCTAATACCGATAGCTGACCGATGAATCCGAGAATGACGGAAAGCTCGCCACCAAAACGCTCCTCTTCTTCGGGGGTGAGCTCCAGACGAGCGAGCATGGCTATATGTTTAATCTCATCACGCGAAAGTACCATAGGGAATTAAAAAAATGCGGCGCCCAAAGAAAAGAAATGCCACAGAGACCATTACAAAACTCTTCTCCGTTACGAAATCCCAGCATTTCGAGCGAGCCGAGGAAGGAGGACGAGGACGCATATGACCAAATATGCGTTGAGGACGACTGACGAAGGCGTAGCCGAAATGCTGGGATTGCAGTAG